>JAYUFA010000353.1:0-4572 GCA_043738925.1 Actinomycetota bacterium | reverse complement strand
CGCCGGTCACCGCGCGCGGCGCGGGTACCGGACTCTCGGGCGCGTGCATTCCGCTTGCAGACGGTGTGGTTGTGTCGTTCGAACGCATGGCGGCGTTGTTAGAAATCGACGACGCTGGTCATGTGGCCGTTGTGCAGCCGGGGCTGACGTTGGCCGCGCTCGACGAGGCAACCGCGGCGCACGGTTTGGTATATCCCGTGTTCCCCGGTACGAACGCGGCGAGCTTGGGCGGCAACGTGGCCACCAATGCCGGCGGCATGCGTGCCGTCAAGTACGGCGTGACGCGCCAGCACGTGTTGGGCGTCGAGGCGGTGCTGGGCACCGGTGAAGTCATTCGATGCGGCGGTCGCTACGTGAAGAACACGACTGGGTACGACCTGACGCAGTTGCTGATCGGGTCCGAAGGCACCCTCGCGTTGGTGACCGAAGCGACACTACGGCTGCAACCGCGGATGTCGCACGTAGCGTCGCTGCTCGCACCATTCGCGACGGTCGATGAGGTCGCCGCGGTTGTGCCCAGCATCGTCGCCTCGGGTCTGCAACCGATGATCCTCGAGTACATCGATCGCGCAACGATGAAGGGGCTTTTGCGCCTGAACGACCTCGTACTCGGTGTGCCGCAGGACGTGGCCGACGCGACGGAGGCCTATCTCGTTGTCGTGCTCGAAGGCCGCACTGCCGCGCGTCTCGAGGAGGACGTCGCCGAGGTCGCCGAGCACCTACTGGGTCGAGGCGCGCACGACGTGTTCGTGTTGCCAGCCGGCCAGGGAGCCGAGCTGTTGGCCGCGCGCGAGAGCGCATTTTGGATGGTCAAGGCCGCCGGCGCCGACGATCTCATCGACATGGTTGTGCCCCGCCATCTGATCCCGACGTACCTCCGCGAGGTACAACGGATTGCCGATGGGCATGGCTCGAAGGTGTACGGGTGCGGCCACGCAGGCGACGGCAACATTCACTTCTCGGTGTATGAGTCCGACGACACGCGTCGGTCGGCTCTGCTGCACGCGATCTACGCAATGGGGATGTCGATCGGCGGTGCGATTTCGGGTGAACATGGCATTGGGCGCGCCAAGAAGAACTACTACCAGGCACTTGTCGACCCGACGAAGCTCGTGTTGCAACGACGCATCAAAGCCGCGTTCGATCCGGCGGGCATTTTGAACCCCGGCTGCATCTTCGACGCGTAGTGGTCGGCGAACGAACCGCTAGGCGCGTAGGCGGATGCCTTGGTGCTGCACGATGCCGAGGTGCAACATGCCGTAGCGCGTCATGTCGCCGACAAGTTCGAGACGGGGCAACAAGGGAATCAGCGCGCGCAGCGCCGCGCGCAGCTCCCAGCGAGCGAGGTTCGCACCGAGGCAGAAATGGGCACCGTGTCCGAATGCCTGGTGGTAGTTGGGCGAGCGAGTGATGTCGAAGCGGTAAGGGTCGACGAACGCGCGCTCGTCCCGGTTGGCCGACGGATAGAAGATGCCGACGGTGTCGCCCTTGCGGATGCGCTGACCGTGGAACTCGACGTCGGCTGTGGCGACACGCGCGAACTGGATGACCGGTGATACCCAACGCAAGATCTCCTCGGCCGCAGTCTCGACGAGCGAGGGATTCGCGCAGAGAAGCGCTCGCTGCTCGGGATTGCTCAAGAGTTCGATGACCCCACCAGTGAGCGCGTTGCGCGTGGTCTCGTTACCGGCGCCGATGAGCAGCACGAGGTAGCCATGGAGTTGTTGCGCCGTGAGCGGCGCGCCATCCACCTCGCCGTTCGCAACCTGGGCGGTGAGGTTGTCCGCTCGCGATGCCTTGGCCGCGTCGGCCATTTCCCCGCAGTATCGATAGAACTCGCTCGCGCGCCGGATGCGCATGTCGTCGTACGATTCACCGGGCAGCGCTTCACGCATCATCACCTCTTTGGTGCTGAACGAGAACCCGGTCATCTGATGCACGCGCGACCAGTCGGAGGCAGGTAGGCCCATGATGTCGCAGATGGTGGCGAGCGGCAGCTTGACGGCGAAGTCTTCGACGAGATCGGCCTCGCCGTCGCGCACAAGCTTGGCCTCGAATTCGGCCACGAATCGCGTCGCGTATTGGGCAAGGTGCTCTTCAAGAAGCCGCATTGCGCGCGGTGTGAACGAACGAGCAGCGAGGTTGCGGAACGAAGTGTGTCGTGGCCGGTCCATGTAGATGAAGTCGGGGACCTCGTCGAGATCCCATCCGAAACGCTCGACGCGCGCTCGCGAGCGATGCCACATGTCGATGTCGTCCTGGCGCGACGCCAGCCGCAGACGTCCACCGCCGTTGCAGAACAACTTGTCGTTGGCGCCGACGAACTTGACGTCGTCGTAGCGCGTGATCGCCCAGAAGGGCTCGATGTCGCCGCGCTCGTACCAGAACACGGGCGCTTCGCTCCGCAGCTGATCCCACGCCGCCCAGGGGTAGCCCTGAGTTTCGAGGAGGTCAGTCGAATGGATGTCGATCTGGTCGAGCGTGATCGTCTGAGCCATGATCCACGGTAGCAACCGAGAGCGGAGCCGTGCGGCGAGGCGGCCTGGCAACCTGGAGTCACGATGCGCGCACGTACGAATGAAGTGAAGATCGAACGCAACGTTGGCGTGCCGATGCCCGACGGCGTCACGCTTCTGACCGACGTGTATCACCCCGTTGGCGTCGACGACGCGCCAACGGTGCTCGAACGCACGCCCTACGGTCGCGTCGCGATCGGGTCGACCAGTGGGCCCGAACTCGCGGCGCGTGGCTATCGCTACATCCTGCAAGCGTGCCGGGGTACCGACGGATCGGGCGGGCATCACAGTTACTTCGCCGAGGCATCTGATGGTCGGGCAACCGCCGATTGGATAGCGACGCAACCGTGGTTCGACGGTCGCCTCGGCTCGTTCGGCGCGAGCTACATGGGTTTCACGCAGTGGGCGCTCGCGTCGACCAACCCGCCGCACCTGAAGGCGATGGCTGTGGCGTTGTCGACGTCGGTGCGCACGTACTCGTGGTATCCCGGCAACTCGCTCGCGCTCGAAGTGATCATCCCGTGGGATCTCGGTGCCGTGCAGTTCAACAAGCCGTCACCCGAGCCGATCGCAGCCGACGTGTCGCCCGAGTCCATCGCTCGGCGCATGGCCGAGTTGCGCGCGGCGTTCGATCACCTGCCCCTTGGTGAGGTGATTCGACACATGACCGGCGAGGACCTGGGGTTGTATCGAGATCAGCTCGCGCACGCCGAGGTCGGGGACGGCTTCTGGGCGCCGGTGAACTTCCGTTCATTGCTGAAGGACTGGACCGTGCCGACGCTGCTCGTTGACGGTTGGCATGACTATCCGTTGCCGGGCGTGCTCGGCGACTACGCGGCATTGCGCGACGCCGATGTGCCGGTGTGGTTGCGGATTGGTGCGGGCGGCCATCTCGGTGGCGGTGGCGCCGGAGGCATGACCGACGCGCCGCTCGCGTGGTTCGACACGTACCTGCTCGAACGGCCAGAACTCGTCGAGGAGCCGTTGGCGAAGCGTCGCGTGACCGTGCAAGTGCAGGGCGATCGCCCTCACTGGATCGATCTCGATGATTGGCCGCCTTCGGCCGCTGTGTCGACACGCTGGTATCTCCACCACAACGGTGTGCTGTCAACAGATGTGCCGCCGGAGTCGAGCGAACCCGATCGCTATACCTACGACCCTGGCGACCCAACGCCGGCGTTCGGCGGCATCGGCATGTTGACCGGCGGACCGGTCGACAACAGCTTGTTGGAGGCGCGGCCCGATGTGCTCGTCTACACGAGCGAGCCATTCACGGAGCCGCTCACCGTGATCGGCGAGGTGTCGGCCGATCTCTTCGTGAGCTCAACCCTCGATCACACGGACTTCTTTGTTCGGCTTTGCGATGTTGACCCCGAGGGCCACTCGCTCAACGTCTGTGACGGTTTGCAGCGTCTTACGCCCGCGTCGATTGATCGTGATACCGACGGTGTCCTTCGCGTCGCGATCGCGGTGTGGCCCGCGGGCCATCGTTTTGCCGAAGGCCATCGGTTGCGCGTGCAGGTGTCGAGCGGTGCGCACCCGGTGTACGCCCGCAACCTCGGCACCGGCGAGCCATACGCGACCGCAACCGAGATGCGTAGCGCCCGGCAGGCGGTGTTTCACGAGCCCGACCGGTGTTCAGCGATTACGTTGGCTCACTACGACGGGTAGCGTCATTGTCGTTGAGGTCGGTGCGGCCTCGACCGTTCGCAGGGGGAGTGCTCATGGCCGACTTCGATGCCGATGTGGTGATTCGTGGTGGACTTGTTGTCGATGGCACGGGAACGCCGGGGGTCATCGCCGACGTAGCGGTGCGCGACGGACGCATCGTGGCTATCGGGCGGGGCCTGCGCGGGCGCGAGGTCCTCGACGCGACCGGGCACGTGGTCGCGCCGGGCTTCATCGACATCCACACGCACTATGACGCGCAGGTGTTCTTCGATCCGGCGCTCACGCCGTCGTCGTTTCATGGTGTCACCACGGTGGTGGCCGGGAACTGCGGGTTCTCGATAGCGCCCATTCGTGAGGGTGGCCAGGAAATCATTGCTCGCACCCT
>JAYUFA010000352.1:0-4587 GCA_043738925.1 Actinomycetota bacterium | reverse complement strand
CGCACCGACGGGCGCAACGAAGGTGATGTTGTGTGTCGTGCCAACGTGCCACTTGTTGCCCGCTGCTGGGCTGGTCACGGCCGGCACGGCCACGATGTCGAAGTCGGGCGAGGCCTCTCCGATTCCCGTCCAAGCGCCGGTGCCAGTGTCAGGCGCGAGCACGACGAAGTACGTCCCCGGTGAGAGTTCGTCGGACAAAGTCCAGGTCACCGAGGTCGTCGTCGACACGTCGAAGCCGATGGCGATCGGCTGAATGCCGATGGTTGTCGGATCCGCGTCGACCTGCGCGGAGCCACTGAAGAGCTGGAGCTCGGCGGTACCGGTGGCACCCGCCGGCACGGTGAAGGTCACCGAATGGGTGGAGCCGACCTGCCAGTGATCGCCGCTCGTCGGGCGCGTCACGGTTGGGATGGCGGCGACGGTGAACGACGCCGAATCCTCAGCCGGGCCAGCCCATGGCGAAGTGCCCGTGTCGCCGATGAGTTCGACGAAGTAGCTCCCCGGCGCGAGGCCCGGGGGGATCGTCCAGCTGAAGCTGTTGACCGCCGAGATGTTGAGTCCTTCGACGATTGGGTCGACGAGGGTGGTCGACGGGTCGGCGTCGACCGGGCCGCTGCTGTTGTGCAACACCAGCGCTGCGGTGCCCGTGTCGGACGCGTGCGCGTCCCAACTCACGGAGTGTGTTTCACCCGGGTGCCAAATGTCGGAGCCGGCGGGAGCATTGACCGCAGCGCCGGCGAGGCCGGTACCCAAGAAGGGCGTGATGAGCGCCACAAGGGCGAACACCTTTACCGAACGTCGATTTCGGGCCATCTTCACTCCAATGACGGGCACCCAATGGTGCAAAGCGATGTGCGTTACCAAGTGAGGTCGGCCCGCGTGCTCAAACTTGAAGCAGTTGTCCAAACCGTGTGTATCGATCCCGAGCCTCTGGAAAGGGATCGAATCGCTAGTGCAGGAAGTTCAACAGGGACGTCTGTTGCGTCTTCGCGATCATCGCCAGGATCGACTCGTAGGCCTGTGAGGCCTGCGCCAGGTTCACGGCGGCTTCGGTCATGTCGGTGTCTTCGATCTCGGACAACCGCGACCCGATGGTGACCTTGTCGTCCTCGTGACGCGAAGCGGTCGAATCGACCAGCTGGGCTCGTGTTCCGATGACACCAAGCGCGTCGCGCAGGCCGGTGGCGCGTTCGTCGAGCGTCGCGCTATCCGCGGCGATCGCCGTCGAGTCGTCGGCGCGTATGTTCGACGACAGCCGCGCGATCACCGAGAACACGTCGTCGCCCGTATCGAAGCCGAACGCGGTGTTGCCGTCGGTGTTCACCGCTATCACCTGATTGTCCGACACGCGACGTTCGACACGCGCCCCCGGTGTGCCGTTGAAGGTCGCGCTCGTATCGGTCAGGTCGACCGCTTGTGCCGAGAACCCGCCGAAAACCGACTGGCCTTGATACGTGGTGTTGGCGAGCAAGCCGAGCTGGTTGCGGATGCCGTCCAGCTCGGTCGCGATGGCGTCTCGCCCCTCGGGGCCGAGTGACGCGTTCACGGCTTGCACGCTCAGCTCCTTGACCCGCGCGAGCAACGAACTCGAGGACTGCAGCGCGGAGTCCTGCACCGACAGCCACGCCTTCGCATCGCCGATCGAACGAAGGTGGCGGTCGCTGTCGTCCTTTTGCGACCGCAAGCGCGTGGCGACGGCGGCATCGAGCGGTGAATCCGACGGCAACATGAGCTTCTTGCCGGTGGAGATCGCTCGCTGCGCACTGTTGAGGCGCGAGAGCGCGTTCTGGATCGCGGTTTGGTTCGCTTCGAAGCGTGAGGCGTCGCTGACTCTCATGTTCGTACCCTCATCGTCCCACGAGGCCGACGTGATTGATCAAGGTGTCGAGCAACTCGTCCGATGCGGTCACCACGCGGGCCGCGGCTTGATAGGCGCGCTGGTATTGCAGAAGGTTGCTGAGCTCCTCATCCATCGAGACCCCGCTCTCCTGTGCGCGTTGCCCAGTGAGAGCAGTGACGATGGCCGTCGACGAGTCGAGGCTCCGTTGTGCCGAGGTGGCCTTCTGGCCGACCTGCGAGACGATGTCGGCGATGGCGTCGCCCGCGGTGAGCGTCAATGATCCCGGAGTCGTCGGAGTACCGACGATTTTCGCGTAGCGAAGGTCGGCTATCGCCAGCGCGTTGTTCGCGTCCCCGGTTTCGCCGCCTGCGGAGGCCGCGATCATGCTGGGTGTGAGGCCGTCGTTGACCGCGAAGTCTGCCGCTCCCGAGCCCGTGAAGAAATCGATGCCGGCATCGCCGTTGAGGTCGGTGCCCGCAGCATGAGCCGTGTTCATCGCGTCGCGCAGACCGTTCGCGAGCAGGTTGAGTCGTTGGCGAAGGTCATCGACCCCGTTGCCGGCGAGCGTTTGCAATCCGCCGATAGACCCGCCTGGTGTGACGCGTCCGCCATTGACATGCATCTCGGGCGGGGACCCACTCACTGTCACCGCTTCAGCGCTGACGCCACTCACGAGGATCGACCCACCCACGGTGACGTCGACCATTGCGCCATTTCCTCGGACCTGTGCACCGGTGAGCTTGGACAGCTGTTCCACCGCCACATTGCGCTGATCGATGAAGTCGTTCGGCGCGCCCCCGGCGTTGGTCACATCGAGGATGGACGCGTTGAGCGACGCAACCTGTCGCGCGAGGGAGGTCGCCTGATCGGCATATTGAACCATGCGGAGACCCGAGTCCGAGACTAAGCCTTCAATGCTCGTCGAGGCCGAACGAATCGATCGCGCGAGCTGGTTGCCGGCGTCGATCGCGGCCGACCGCGCGGTGACACTCGTGGGGCTGGCTGCAACATCGGTCCACGCGCTCCAGAACTTCGAGAGGTCGCTCGAGAGCCCATCTTGGAGCGTGCCGGCGATATTTTGGATCGACGTCATCGCCTTGTTGACCTCGTCGCTCATGCCCTGGTCGCCGAGAGCGGTACGCATGCCGCTGTCGAGCAACGCGTCGCGCATTTGTGACACTCCGGTGATGGTCACGCCGTTGCCGTACGCGCCCGGGCCGAGGCTGCGGGGCCCGATTGTGGGGAACGCGGAATGCTGCTCGACGCGCTGGCGGCTGTACCCCGGAGTGTTGATGTTCGCCAGGTTGTGCGAGACCACTTCGATGCCGCGCTGTGCCGCGGCGAGCCCCGAGTTGCCGATGCCAAGGCTCTGGATCATGAGTTAGACCGCCCGATCGATGCGGCGTGCCTGTGCAGGACGCTGACCGCCGGCGAGGTACATCCCGGCCGGATCGGATGCGCCGAGAACCATGCGAACGACGTTGCTGATCGCACCGGTGCGATCACCGGCCAACGTGCGAATGGCGTTGCCACTCTCGATCATCTCCGCAGTGAGCGCTTGGAACGATGCATGAAGTTGCCCAAAGAGCGGTGCGTGTTCGCTATCGCTTTCGGCGAGCACGCGCAGGGTGAGATCTGCCGGCTCCATGTTCATGCGGCGCGCGACGCGTTCCAGGGCGAGATGGCGTTCGAGTTCGGCAGCCTCGAGCGCGTGCAGCGATTGTTGGGCCTCTTCGATGGCCGTCTCGAAGAATCGGATGTCACCACGAGTCACGAAATAGCGCAGGGTCTCGAGTCGATACACCGTCATGCGAAGCACCGTGCGTTGACGGAGCAATGCCTCGACGAGTTGCTCGGTGCCGTTCTTCATGATCGTCCCTTCGCGACAACAGGCGCCGAGGAAGTCGTCACCCTCTGCGTCTCGATCTCGGTCGGCGGGGTTCCGCGATGTGTAAGTCACGAAATGATCAAGTCTGTTCGCGTGCATCGCGACTGTGCACCGCGACTGCCGACCGGTGCCGGTAGCTATGGACGCCATCACCCGGGTCGAATCCCGCATTCTCGACGTGCAGTCGCGCTTCGCCCGCATGACGGGCCGATCATCGTTCGCGCCGACCAACACGCTCGGTGCAGACAGTACGAGTGCCGCGAGTCAGGCTGACGCCAGCGTCGCCGCGGCCGGCTCCTCGTTTCGCGATGTCGCCGACGCCGCGTTGCGTTCGGCGCAGAACGACGGATCGAGCGCGCTGGTCGCGAACGCGCCCACGAAGACGCCCGGTATGTACGGGTCGATCACCCTGCCGAGCGAGCTCGCAGGAACCGAGAACGGTCGGTTGCCGGACACGCTGCTCGACTCGATTGGCCAGGGCGGTCATCGATTGGAACGCACGGCCGCGGCCGCGTTCCGCCGTATGACCGAGGCCGCGGCGCACGATGGTGTGGATCTCTCCGTGAGCGATTCGTATCGAAGCTATGCCGATCAGCAGCGCGTGGCCGGCTCCGTTGGTTTGTATCGCGAAGGCGGTCTCGCGGCGGTACCCGGAACGAGCACCCACGGCTGGGGTCTCAGCGTCGACGTCGTTCAGAACACACGGACGCAGACTTGGCTGCGCTCGAATGCCAACCGATTCGGCTTCGCGGAAGACGTTGCACGCGAACCGTGGCACTACACCTATCGTCCAGCGAACACATGAGACACCCATGACCACCAACAGAGGATCGCTCGTGCAGACATTGCTGCGGACCAC
>JAYUFA010000351.1:0-12220 GCA_043738925.1 Actinomycetota bacterium | reverse complement strand
ATCTCGCCTGGAACAGGCGAGATGTCAGGGCTCGCCCGCGACGCTTCACCTATCAGCGCGAGTCCTAACTGTGTCTCGTCGTGTCGCAGGTTACGTGGCCGCGTCCGCGAGAGAAACGCCCCGGCGTCCGCGAGGATGAACTGTCCGGTGATGCAGCGCGCGAGATCGCTCGTGAGGAAGGTCGTGAGCCGCGCGAGTTCGTCGTGCTCGACCATTCGTTTGAGCGCGGTCGAGTCGATGATCCGCTCGACGTGCTCGTCGGTGAACGCCGCACGAACGGTCTCGGTCAACGTCGTACCGGGTGCAATGGCGAGGACGCGAATGCCATCCACACCGAGCTCGACGGCCAGCGACGTGGTCAGATGGTTCAGCGCGTGCTTCGACGCCGCGTAGCTCGAGTTCAGCGGCGAGGGACGCGTCGTCTCGCCCGAGCTCACGAAGATGATCACTCCCCCGCGACCCTGGTCAAGCATGACGCGTGCTTCGGCGCGCGCGCTGAGCGCCGCCAGCACCAGGTTCTGCGCAACCACGTCACGCCAGTAGTCGCCATCCATCTCGACGAACGGCAAGGTCGTGCGCCCCGGTGGCAACATGCCGATGTTGTTCACAGCGATGTCGAGTCCACCGAGTTGCTCGACAGTGCGTGCGACCATCTGGTCGATCTGCGCATCGACACGACAATCGGCCACCGCAGCGATTGCCCTTCCACCTTCGGCAACGATCTCTGCGACCACAGCGTCGGCGTTCGCCGTGCGGATGTCGTTCACGGCAACTGCGGCACCTGATCGCGCCAGCCAACGCGCAATCTCGCGGCCGATCCCGGCCCCGGCGCCGGTGACCAATGCAACCTTGCCGGCGTGATCAATCGTGATGCTCATGGATACAGCACCACCTTGATGGCGCCGGCGGCACGGTCGCTTGCGACGCGGAAGGCTTCCTCGGCGTCGGCGAGCGGAAAGCGATGCGTGATCACCGTGCTCGCGATGTCAGGCGAGGCGCCGAGCATCTGCGCGACCAACTCGGTCTCGCGCACCCCTCCCGCTCGGTCGTAGGCCATTGCGCCCTGGAACGAGAGCTCCTTGACGAGGAGGGGGATGCCTGGCAGCGAGACGGTGTCGTGGAAGACGCCCAGCAGCACAACACGTGCGCCGGGCGCTGCGAGTTCGACGCAACGTGCCACGCCCGACGGCGATCCGGTGGCCTCGATGATCACGTCGTACAGCCCCGATGGGCCACCAGCACCTAGCCGTTCGCCGGCAAGCATCTGTGCGGGGTGTCGCGCCTCGAGATCAGCGGAGTGGCCGAGGTGGCGCAGCGCCGCTACGGCCATCAGGCCGATCGCGCCACCGCCGACGACGACCACACGTTCGCCCGCCACGATCGATGCGCGACGCACGCCGTGCATGGCCACCGATCCGGTCTCCACGAGGCACGCGTCCTGCACCGGCAACGTGGCTGGCAGCGGCACGAGCGTGTATTGCGGAACGAGCAGGCGCTCGCACAAGCCGCCGTTTACGAAGATGCCGAGGTTCGCCGAACCGTTCGTGCAGCGTTGCGTGTACCCCGCAGCGCACTGCGCGCAGGTCCCACAATGGATCGTGGGTTCAATGGCATACGGCACCCCGTCGACCGTGCCCGCGAACTCGTGGCCGTACACGAACCCGGTCGCGCCCATAGCGATGAAGTTGAGGTCCGTTCCGCAAATACTCGACGACGCGACCTCGAGCAACACACCGTCGCCAGTGGGCTCGTCCACATCGACAACGGCAACCTGGTGGCCGCTGTTGATCACCGCTTTCATGCTGCGTGCCTTCCGATGGGAACTGAGTGAAGCCGCGCGCGGAGCGCGATGATGCAGCCTCGCGCAAACAGAGGGTCAGCCGCCGGTGAGCCGCGCCACGACGGTCTCGGCGATGGCGTCGGCCCACGCGCGGATGGTGTCTTCATCGGTGCCACCGAGAGGATGATCGACGGTGACGACCCGCGCGTCGGGCAACCCGAAGTTGGACGCGACCTTGTTCGTGAGCAACTCGAACTTGGTCGTCGTGAACACCACGGTGGGGATGCCGCGCTTCTCGAGTTCTACGGAGTCGTGGACACTCCACGACGTGCAGCTGCCTCAATCGGCCGACCCGGTGAAGACCAGGTCGACCTCCTGGGTGAGTCGATCGAACACCTCGGGCGTGCATGGCGTCGCGGCGTTCCCGCCCGGGCCTTTGTCGGTGACGAGGGCGAGCAGCGCCCCGGTGCGCGCGGCGATCTGTTCGGCCGCGCGCACCATCAAGAGTCGAGCGTTGGGTTTCGCGTTGTCGAGCACGCCTATTCGCAGACCGCGCAGCACGGCGAAGGCCGGCGCGAGATGCACCGGCGGAGCGCCGACCGCGCCGTCAGGCGCATAGATCTTGATGCTCATGGTTCCACCGCCAACGTTACCGACTTCGTCATGCCCCAGCTGGGGATCACGCAACTGTGCTTCCCGGCGCCGCCAACGACGAACACCTTGATGTTGTCGGGGTGACCAGTAGCGGGCATCAGATGATCGTCGGGTACCTCGTGCATCCAAGGGAACCAGGCCAGCGAGCTGAACTGTCGACGGTAGAGCCCCGCAGGTAGGCGAGCTCGCTCATAGAGGTAGCTCTGGATGTCACGGCGGGTCCAATGGTGCGACGCGATCGTGGCCGCGTGCTCGGGGCCGAGACCTATGAAGTATTCGCCCTGGGCGATGGGCGCGTTGTTGGCCCCCAGCGTGGCCATGACCGACGCGGCCTTGTCGAGGATCGGGCCGGGACGGTCGGTGTCCATGTCGTGGAAGTTGTGGGGATTCTCGCCACAGTGCAGCGTGATCGCCGATGCCGAATCGATGCCCAGCGAACGCGGATAGCTCTCCCAGGGGCTCGACGCGAGATTCTCGGCCACGCAGTACGAATACTTCGATGGTTGGCCTTGGGTCGACGCGTCGCCGGGGCCCGGCCGCGCGCCGGCAATATGCAACAGCACCAGACGCAGGGCACGGCCGGTTGTGGCGTTGGCCCGATTGCCAGGGCCGAACGCGCCCAACCCACTGTTGAACGCGGCCTGCTCGACGACAGCGCCGTGCACGATGAGCAGTGGCGCCACCGGGTGCGTGGTCGCGTTGACCCCGCGTAGGTTCAACTCGGGCCGGCCAAGAGCTCGGGCCGCGGTGACCAGCACCGGCATGACTGCGGGACGACAACCGGCGAGCACCGCGTTGATCGCGACCATGCGGCGCGTGCATTCACCGAAGCGAGGTGCCAGCACGCCAAGCACCTCGTCAGGGTTGGCTCCATCGCACGCCGCGAGCATTTCTTCGACGCGTTCGGCGGTTGGTGGCACGAGCGGCAAGCCGTCACCCCACCCACGATCGTCGAAGAACTCCATGACGCTCTCGGGTGAGGCGTCGAGCAGTTCAAGCAACTCGGTTGCGTCGGCCACCAATGGTCCCCTCGCTCGCCTCAGGTGCAGGGAAGCGTCAGAGCGACGCCTTCTCCAAGATGTGGATGCCACACGTTGAGCCGAGCCCGATCACGTGGGTGAGGCCTACTTTGGCGCCTTCGACCTGGCGATCGCCAGCTTCGCCGCGCAGGTGCGTGGTGATCTCGTAGACGCCGGCCACACCCGTCGCTGCGATCGGGTGACCTTTCGATTCGAGCCCACCCGACACGTTGACCGGGATCTTGCCGTCGCGGTAGGGCCCGCGCTCGTCGATGAACTTGCCCGCACCGCCGCGCTCGCACAGGCCGAGGTTGTCGTAGTGCAGCAGCTCGGCGGTGGCGAAGCAGTCATGCAGCTCGACCAGGCTGAGGTCCTGCGGATCGACACCCGCTATCTCGTAGGCCTTTTTTGCCGCGTTGCGGGTACACGTGTTCACGTCGGGAAGCGCCGCGCCGGACTCGACCCACGGGTCGGTCTGCAGCACCGACGCCGAAATCTTGACCGCACGACGTTGTACCTCGATCGGCATCGAGCGCAGCCGCTCCTCGCTGACGAGTACAACGGCGGCCGCGCCGTCCGTGTTCGGCGAACACATCGGCATGGTGTTCGGCCACGAGATCATCGGTGCGTTCTTGATCTCGTCGACAGTGAAGGCTTTCTGATACTGCGACAACGGGTTCAGCGTCGAGTGCCAATGATTCTTCTCGCTGATCTTGAAGAAGTGCTCGACGTCGACGTCGTCGTTCTCGTAGAGGTACTGCATACCCGCCTGCGCAAATACGCCCGGCATGCTGAAGGTGCCAAGGTGGCCCTCGATGGGCATCACGCGACCGTCGCGGCCCGACGGGATGAACTCCTTCTTGCCGCTCGTCGCGCCACCCATGCCCAACAGGCCCATCTTGCCCATCTGTTCGGTACCGACTGCCAGACCCATCTCGGCCTCGCCGGCCTTGATCGACAGGAATACCGTGCGCACCGCGGTAGCGCCCGTGGCGCACGCGTTGATCACGTTGAACGCCGGGATACCGGTCTGGCCGATCTGCTTTTGGATCTGCTGCGCAATGCCGGAGGCAGCGTTGAACATCGAACCGGCCGCCATGACATCCATGTCGTGAATCGTGACGTTGCCGTCGGCCAGTGCCGCGAGCGACGCAATCGCCGCGAGGTCAACGACGTCCTTGTCGTCGTGACGACCGAACTTGGTCATGTTGGCCCCGAGGACCCAGACGTTGTCTCCAGCCATTGTGGTCTCCTTCGAACGAGCGAGTGGATGCGACTCAGGCGGCCGGCGCGAAGCCGAACGCCACCGCTTCGGTGCCGTTGTCGTCGGTGCCGACGACGAACGTGGTGAGCTTGACGGCCATGCCGAGCGAGACGTGGTCGGGATCGGGTTCGGTATCGACGACGTTGGCGGTCACGACACCGCCGTTGTCGAGCTTGACGGTGGCCGAAATGAACGGTGCCTTCACGCCCGGCGCGGCGCGCTGCACGATCGTGAACGAGGTGACCACGCCACTGTTTTCGAGGCGTTGTTCAGCGAAACCATCGGCGGAGCCACATTTCGGGCAAGCGTTGCGACGTTCGAGCGACAACGCGCCGCAGGCGTTGCAGGCGTGGGCTCGCAGATGCGGATCTCCGTTGTCGAGCACCAGATACGAAACCAACGGAACCTGAGCAGCCATACGACCGGTGCCTCCCCTATGGACAACGCAAAGTTACCAGCGTCCGCGGTGGACCACGTCACCCGGTTCCCGACGACTTCGCCGCGCCGAGCGTCCCGGCCGCTGGGCCGCGGCCTCAGGGTGTCCGAGCGCCACCACGCCGACGGTTCTCACTTGCTCAGGGATACCGAAGGCCACCTTGACGGCGTCTTCGTGGTCGAACACTCCGAAGAAACATGCACCAAGCTCCTCGTGCACGGCCGCGAGCAGGATGTTCTCGACGGCCATGCCCGCGTCGACGAACCAGTAGGGCACCGCCCAAGCGTCGACGCCGACGCCGAGCCCCGTGCGCGCCTTGTCGGGCTCGCTGTAGCGATCGACATAGATCGACGGGCCGACGCATACGACAACGAGCACCGGGGCAACAAACAGCGCCGGCCAGGCGAACGTGCCCCGGCGTTCCGCGTCGAGCGTGATGTCCCAATACTGGGCGGTCTCGTCGGCCCCGACAAGGGTGACGAGGTCAAGGGCCTGGCTGTGTCCGGCCGACGGCGCCCGGGTCGCCGATGCCAACACCCGTGCCAGCACCTCGGCATCGATCGACCTGCCATCAAAGGAGCGCACCATCGCGCGGCGGCGCAGGACCTCGTCGAATTGCATGTGGGCTCGGTCCGCGGTCGCGGAGCCGTCAGGAGGCGAGCTTGAAAAGGTCTTCGGCCTTGGCCCAGCCGAATGCGATCAGCACGTCGCCGCGAGCCGCATCGAGCACGTCGAAGTAGGCAGCGACCTCAGGCTTGATCTTGTCCGGCTTCGCACTGGCGTGGGCCAGAACAAGCGGAACGCCGCCGTCGCCGCGGGCGACGAAGACCCGATCTTCATAATCGGTTGCGTCGATGCCGAAACGCTTGGCCAGACGACGACCCCAGGCACGCTCTTCGCCCGTGGCCTTGTGCTCTGGCCGCGGCACCACATCGTGCAGGGTGCGGTAGGCCTCGAACCCGCCGGCATCGTCGAATCGGGTGCCGACCAACACGTCTTCATCAGGGAACGCGAGTACTGCTCGGCGCATCTGCTCTTGGACGATGGCCTTGAGGACCGAGTCTCGCTTCGCAGTGCGCCTGATGGCGCCCAGCCCGATGAGCACGCTGGGTGTGCCACCAATGCGCTCCAAGGTGAAGAACACGAACCCCTTGACCTTGTCGCTCTCGCGGGCGATGGCCACGAGCACCCAGGCCTCGGCCTGTTTGGACAGGTGCCCGATCTCGAAGCGATGGGAGCCATCGCCCCCAATATCGGCCATGTCGGCCATCTCGGCGTCGCTCAGCGCCGTGCAGTCCTTGGTTTCGACCTCGATCGGCATACACGCAACCCCGGCTCGGACGGATTTCTGACTGCTCTAGTCCAGCGTTCGCGCGCCGGATCTGCAACTTGGCCCTTGCAATCTCTTGCCGTACACCACGCCCGCTCGATGAGATTCACCCGATTCGCAGGCTGTGAAACAGCCAAATCAGACGACAATCGCGTCCGGCCCCAACAACACACGAAGCTCGGCCACGAGGCCATGTGAGGCATCGACAGCGAAATTCGGTGGAAGTCGGACAACCTGGCGTTCGTCGAGGTGGAGAAACACCGGCGAATCACCCGGATGCTCGGTGAACAGCTCCTTCAGGGTAGCGATCAAATGCGGGTGTAGCGCGTTCGCCGACAGCTTCACCCGAACCGGCGCGGCGATGGCGACATCGGTGTTGTCGACGATGTCGATCTCATGGGCGATCAGCTTGGGAAGGTCATCGCGGCCGTCGACCCGCACCCGCATGGTGACGATCACGTCGTCGGCCAGCTTGTGCCCGTACTCGGCCATCGTGCGGGGGAACACCATGACCTCGAACGAGGTCTCGAGATCCTCGATGACGAACACGGCCATGAGTTCGCCCTTCTTGGTCCATTTCTTCGCCAGGTTCGTGACGACGCCACCGACCCGCTTCATGGTGCCATCGGCGGCATCGGTGAGCTCGCTCAACGTGCAGTCGGTGCGGCGCCGCAGAGCGACCTCGGCACCCATCAGGGGATGGTCCGAGACGTAGAGACCGAGCATCTCCTTTTCGAACGCAAGACGTGGCATCTTCTCGAACTCGTCGGCAGGAATGACGGTGCGTTCGTAGACCACGCCGCCTTCGAGCTCACCGAAGAGCGACATCACACCCATGTCGTGTTCGCGCCGACGCGCCACCGTGTCGTCGATGATGCGCTCGAACACCGACAGCAACGCTTTGCGAGGGTGACCGAGCGAATCGAATGCACCCGCCTTGATGAGCGATTCGATCGTTCGCTTGTTGAGCACCGTGACGTCGACGCGCTCACAGAAGTCATAGAAGCTGGCGAAGGTACCGTTGGCGTTGCGTTCGACTTCGATGAGCTCGACCAGCCCCGCGCCGACGTTGCGCACTGCGGAAAGGCCGAACACGATCGTGCCGCGCGGGTGTGCTGCGGCAACGAGATCGGGCAAAGGTCGAAAATCGCTCACCGATTCGTTCACGTCGGGTACCGCGACGCGAATGCCCATCACCCGGCATTCGTTCAGGTAGATGGCGGCCTTGTCGAGCGATGCCTTGACACTCGTGAGCAGCGCGGCAAGGTACTCGACCGGGTAGTTCGCCTTCAGAAAGGCGATTTGGTATGCGATGTAACCGTAGCCATAGCTGTGGCTCTTGTTGAACGCGTAATCAGCGAACGGCTCGATGATGTCGAACCACTGCGTACCAAGGGCCGCGCCGTAGCCGTTCAGCTCACATCCGTCGACGAACTTCTCGCGCTCCTTTTGGATGAGCACGCGATCCTTTTTCCCGCAGGCCTTGCGGAGGTTGTCGGCCTCGGCAAGCGAGTAGCCGGCAAAGTGCTGGGCGATGCGCATCATGGCTTCCTGAAAGATCATGAGGCCATAGGTTTCGCCGAGGAACGCCACGGCGTCGGGATGCAGGTAGGTGATCTCCTGGCGGCCGTTCTTACGATCGGCGTAGTCGTTGTGCATGTTCGCGGCCATCGGGCCCGGGCGATACAGCGCAACGAGCGCGGCGACGTCTTCGAACGACGACGGTTGCATCGATCGGATCAGCGAACGCATCGGGGGCGATTCAAGTTGGAACACGCCGATGGTGTCGCCGCGGCACAGCAGCTCGTAGGTCTTGGCGTTGTCGAGTTCGACGTTGTCGATGTCGACCGTGATGCCGCGCGTGCGCTCGATCAGCTGGAGCGTGTCAGAGATGACGTCGAGGTTGCGCAACCCGAGAAAGTCCATCTTCAACAGGCCAAGTTCTTCGACGCCGTGCATCTCGTACTGCGTGACGACCGGTGCGAGCTCGACCTTCTGCCCGCCTTCCGGCTTGCGTTGGATCGGCAGATATTCGGTAAGCGGATCCTTCGTGATCACCACCGCGGCAGCGTGAATACCGTCTTGGCGGCGTAGGCCCTCGAGCCCCTTCGCGACATCGATGACCTTGTGGGCATCGGCATCGTTCGCGTACATGTCGCGGATCTCGGTGGCCATCTTGAAGCCATCTTCGAACTTCGGGTTGAGCTCGAGGCACGCTGCAAGCGGTGTGTCACGACCCATGATCAGTGGCGGCATCGCCTTCGCGATCTTGTCGCCGACGATGTAGGGATAGCCGAGCACGCGCGCCGCGTCGCGCACTGCGGCCCGCGCTTTGATCTGGCTGAAGGTGACGATCTGCGCGACATGGTCACGGCCGTAGCGCTCGGCCGCGTAGCGGATCATCTCGTCGCGGTAACGCGAGTCGAAATCCATGTCGATATCAGGCATCGACACGCGACTCGGGTTCAGGAAGCGCTCGAAGAGCAGGTCGTACTTGATGGGGTCGAGATCGGTGATGCGGAGGCTGTACGCGACCGCGCATCCGG
Organism: Actinomycetota bacterium; assembly: GCA_043738925.1. Classification (GTDB taxonomy): domain Bacteria; phylum Actinomycetota; class Acidimicrobiia; order Acidimicrobiales; family WLNW01; genus WLNW01. Next base: position 3,191 of record JAYUFA010000351.1, on the reverse strand, counting down.
CGGCCGAACCTCGGCCCGGGCCGACACGAATGTTGGCTTGGCGCGCGTGTGCGATGAGGTCACCCACGATGAGGAAGTACGAGCTGAACCCCATATCGCCGATGACTTGAAGTTCGTAGGCCAGGCGCTCGACCACCGCGTCGGGGAGATGCTCGCCCCATCGCTCGCGCGCGCCTGCGAACGTGAGGTGTTCGAGGTACTGCCGACACTTGACGTCGTAGGTCTCACCATCGGCCGGTGCAAAGTCGACAGGCAGCGGAAACTCGGGCAGCTGCGGCTTGCCGAACTCGATCTCGACATCGCACCGTTCCGCGATCCACAACGTGTTGTCACACGACTCGGGCACGTCGCGAAACAGGTGACGCATCTCGGCCGCGGTCTTGAGGTAGTGCTCGTCGCCGGAGAACTTGAACCGGTCGGGATCGCTCATCAGCGAACCGGTCTGCACGCAGAGCAACGCGTCGTGGGCGATCGCGTCGTCGCGATGCACGTAGTGACTGTCGTTCGTTGCCAGCAACGGCGCCTTGATTCGCCGCGCGAGGTCAAAGAGTAACGGGTTCGTGCGATGTTGCTCAGGGATTCCCTGATCCTGGATCTCGACGAACAGGTTGTCGCGACCAAAGATGTCCTGCAGGCGCGCGGCCTTCGCCACGGCGCCTTCCATGTCGCCGCGCAACAATGACTGGAGCACGTGGCCGCCGAGACAGCCCGTGGTGGCGATGAGCCCGCCGCTGTGGTCAGCCAGGGTTTCCCAGTCGACCCGGGGCTTGTAGTAGTACCCCTCGAGGTACGCACGCGACGAGAGTTGGATGAGGTTCTTGTACCCGACGTTGCTCTCGGCCAGCAGCGTCAGGTGGTAATAGAGCTTCGCGCCGCCCTCGGTTTCGCCACCCGAGTCATCGACGCGGCCACGGCGCGCCGGGCGCTCGTGGCGGCTCTCGTGCGCCATGTACGCCTCGGTGCCGAGCACCGGCTTGACTCCCTGAGCGCGACACGCCTTGTAGAAGTCCAAGATGCCGTACATGTTGCCGTGATCGGTGATGCCGATCGCCGGTTGGCCGTCGCCGACCGCCGCCCCCACCAACTCGCCGACGCGCGCAGCACCGTCGAGCATCGAGAACTCGGTGTGGACGTGCAGGTGGGTGAACGAATCGGGCAACGCGCGATACTCCTCGCAGCGACGTCGAGAATCACACGACTGTCATTCCTGACGCTAGCCGCAGCCCGGACGCGATGTACCAATCGGTGCGCAGAGGCCATCTGAGGGCCATCTTCCGCACTCCCCATGATTTTCTCGTGCTTCTCCAGCTGTTTCTTTGCGTTTTCTCCTCTTGTCGTGCGTTTGAGTACACTTCCCATGTCAACCCCAACGGCGGGTGCGGGAAGGTCGTCCGGCGCCGGTCGCGGAATACGCAGATTCAGTCCAACAGTCCCGAGCATAAGGTCGACAGCCTCATGCCCGGCGGCTGCCCGATCCGTACCCTCGAGACGCGATGGCCCCCCACCAAATGACGCTGCGACAAGATGCCTCGCCCACTGGGCCCGGGTCGGCGCGCCCCGATTTGCGACTCGCCGACGGCATCGTTGCAAGCGCGGCCGACCTCGATCTGCATCCCTCGGCCGAGGTCTACGAACGCCTTGGGCGCAACGTCGCGGCGCGTCCCTTTCAGCTCACCAAACTGCTGATCGCGTCCCTCGACGCCGTTGCGGTGCTGTTGAGCATCTACCTCGCGAGGGTGATCGCCGGCGGGCGCCTCTCCAATGGTGGGCAGCCTTCATCGTTCTCCCTTGCCGCGTGCACCTTGCCCATCTGGGCAATCGCGCTGACGCAGCAATCGCTCTACAAATCGAGGCGCCTCTCGCGCGGTGTCGACGAAACCGTTCGCATCATTCGCGCCGTGTTCAGCGCGGTTGGCGGAACCGCCGTCCTCAGTGTCATCGCAGGCGTCGCTCTGTCACGCATGTGGCTGACGCTGGTACTCGTGCTCGGCATCGCGCTTCTCGTCACGGAACGTTTCGCGCTGCGGCTGTGGTTTCGCCGCGCTCGCCGTGAAGGACGCATGATGCGTCAGGTCATGATCCTCGGGAACAACGCCGAGGGCCGAGCCGTCCACGACAACCTTGCGACCGATCCGAGCCTCGGCTACGAGGTCATCGGCTTCATCGAGGATCACATTGGCAACCGACCCGTGTCACCGGAGATCGCGCTGCAACAGCTGCGGGCCGGTGGTGCGCAAGGCGTCATTATCGCGGCCACGTCGATCGACTTGAATACCTCGAACCAACTCATCCGCGGCCTCACCGAGGCGGGCATCCACGTCGAGTTGTCGTCCACACTCTGCGACATCGCGCACGATCGGCTCACGGTGCGTCCGCTCGGCCGCTTCCCCATGGTCTACATCGAGCCCGTTCGGCGCGCCGGATGGCGAACAGTCGCCAAGCGAGGATTCGACATCGTCGTCGCCGCGCTGCTCTTGCTCATCACCTTGCCGATCATGTCCATCGCCTGCCTGCTCGTGCGATTGACCTCACCAGGTCCGATGCTGTTTCGCCAGACACGGGTCGGCCGTGATGGGCGCACCTTCCCCCTCCTGAAGATTCGCAGCATGTACCGCGACGCGGAAGATCGCTTGGCCGAGATCGCCCATCTCAACGAGGTCACGGGCCCGATCTTCAAGATTCGCAACGATCCGCGCATCACGCCGGTCGGACGATTCCTTCGCAAGACCTCGCTCGACGAACTGCCGCAACTTGTCAACGTCCTCCGGGGTCAAATGAGCCTCGTCGGGCCGCGTCCTGCGTTGCCGACCGAGGCGATGCAATGGGACGCATCGCTACGCAGCCGGCTCCGCGTGCGTCCCGGTATCACCGGGATGTGGCAAACGCATGGCCGCGGGTCCGACGGTTCGGACTACGCCCAGCTCGACCTGTTCTACGTCGACAACTGGTCACTGCTCGCGGACCTCAGCATCCTCGTGCGGACGATCCCCGCCGTCTTGCTACGCCGCGGCGCGTTCTGACGCCGCAGACGCCACACGCGGCCGGGCGCTGGCTGCGGCACAATGATCATCAGCTCTTGCGCAGCTCGGCGACCGTACCCGTCGAGGCCCGCACGAGTTCTTCGGGCGCTATCGCGAACACGTCGTTCCACGTCCCAGCCGCAGCCCAGACCTCGCCGTAACCCAGCAAGT
>JAYUFA010000350.1:0-1727 GCA_043738925.1 Actinomycetota bacterium | reverse complement strand
AGGCGAGTGCGACCCAGCAGCACAGCGAGTGTTTGGACCGCGGAGCGGCCCAAACAGAAGTTCTCGCCCACCGAGCTGGTACCTATCGGCGCGCGTTCTCAGGGGAGTCCACGAGGGATGAGCGCCGCAGAAGGTGGTGCGGTTGATGCGGTGACGCGAGCGTTTGCGGCCATCGAGCGCGACGGTCGACCCGGTATCTGGATCACGCTGGCCGAGCGTTCGGTCGCGCTCGCGGCCGCCGCGCTCGTTGACGATTCCGTCGCCGCCGGGCAGGCATTTCCGCTCGCAGGAATGACGTTCGCCGTCAAGGACAACATCGATGTTGCGGGCGTGCCGACCACCGCGGCGTGTCCGGCGTTTGCCTACACGCCCCAGCGCAGCGCGGCAGCAGTTCAGGTGCTGGTTGACCTCGGTGCAATCGTGATCGGCAAGACGAACCTCGACCAGTTCGCCACTGGCCTGGTTGGTACTCGCTCGCCATACGGGGCTTGTCCGAACGCATGGTGGCCGTCCTACATTTCGGGCGGATCAAGTAGCGGCTCGGCGGTCGCTGTCGCCGCAGGCCACGTCGATTTCGCGCTGGGCACCGACACCGCCGGGTCGGGGCGCATTCCCGCAGCCTGCAATGGCATCGTCGGCATCAAGCCCACGCGTGGTCGAGTGAGCGCGGCGGGCGTTGTTCCTGCATGCCGCTCGCTCGATTGCGTCACCGTGTTCGCTCGATCAATTGATTTGGCGGCGCGCGTGGCGTCGCATCTTGAGACGACCACGCCGGATGCCGACGACCCTTGGAGTCGCGGTATGTCCGACCGTTCTGCCGCCGCCGCGTTCGACGCAGACACGGCCCGCATCGGCATCGCCGCAGTGGGAGTGGTCGACTTCGACGGCGACGAGCGCGGAGCACAGCGGTTCGCTGCTGCCGTCGAGTTGGTTGTCGAGCGGTCCTCGTCGATCGTGGCTGAGGTCGATGTCGCGGCGTTCATTCGGGCCGGGAAGCTGTTGTATGACGGTGCGTTTGTCGCCGAGCGCTATGACGCGGTCGGCGAGTTCGTGGTCGCCCATCGCGATGATGTTGACCCCATTGTGGGCGGCATCGTTCTCGCAGCTGCGTCAGTGCCCGCGTGGCAGGTGTTCCGCGACCGTACGGAGCTGCGCGCGTTGGAGCTGACCACCTCGGCGACATGGGCAACGATCGACGTCTTGGTGGTGCCATCGGCTCCATGCATTCCGACTGTCGACGAAGTGCTCGCGGCGCCGATCGAACGCAACACCATGCTTGGACGCTTCACCAACTTCGTCAACCTGCTCGACCTGTGCGCGCTCACGTTGCCGTTGCCAACCGCGCTCGATGATGCGCTCGCACCGCCGACCAGCATCACGTTGATTGCGCTAGCGGGGTGCGACGAAGCGTTGGTCAGCGTGGCGCGTCGGCTGCTTGACGGTAGGCCCGCCAACCACCGTATGACGTGATGTCGAGAGCGCCTGCGAGTGCAGCCGGCTCACAGAGGAATCCTGCAACGTTGCTACCGTCGTCGAGCACCACACGGCCAATACACAGCGGCTGCGGTATGGCGTCGACGAAGTTCGCGAACGCCACGGGGTCGAGCGACCACACCTCGACCTCGATCGCTGCGGCGTCGGCAGAACCGGGCGCTACGCGCACCAGCCCCGGCTTCGGCGGCTGCGTATCGAGCGCATAGAAGCGATACGCGGTCGCCGTTGTGCGT
>JAYUFA010000349.1:0-12281 GCA_043738925.1 Actinomycetota bacterium | reverse complement strand
CGCGCAGCACGAGCCGCTCGCCTTGCAGCGTTACTGGGTACACAACGATGCAGCATCGCGCGCCAGCACGACCGGGGCGACCTGAGCATGGCGTTTGCCCGGTGTGGGTGGACGACCCCGAACCCTGCGCACAGCCCACACCGGGCGAGGCGACTGCGAGAAGCGACCCGAAGGTCGGCCTCGATCACCGCAACGCCATGACATGAACGTAGATCGCGCGCACCCTGTGCCTCAATGAGTCATCCGGCCTCGCGAGCCAGCTACACCGAGCGGCGCCACCGAGCGGCGCCACCCGAGCGACGCCGAGCGCCGCGACCCAGCGACGCCGAGCGCCGCGACCCTGCTGCGTGGTAGTTCTTGCGGATGAAGATCGACATAGCGCTGCATGCCGACTACCCCGATATTGACGAACGGGTGCGCACCTACGCGGCCCAAGGATTTGCGGGAGTGTTCACGCTCGAGGCGAATCGAGACGTCTTGTTCCCGCTGTTCGCGGCCTCGCAGTGCAACACCGATCTCCTGTTGTACCCGAATGTTGCGATCGCGTTCCCGCGCTCGCCGATGCACGTCGCTTATCAGTGCTGGGATCTCCAACGAGTCTCGCGAGGGCGCTTCGCGCTCGGCCTCGGCAGCCAGATCAAGCCTCACATCGAAAAGCGCTACAGCGCGGTGTGGCACAAGCCAGTCGCCCAGATGCGCGAATACGTCGCTGCTACCAAGGCCATCTTCGCCACCTTCCACGAAGGGGCACCGCTCTCGTTCCGCGGCGACTACTACACGTTCACCCTGATGACACCGACCTTTCTGCCGCCACCGTTGTCGCGAGACGGCTCGGTGGCACCTCCGCCTATTTGGATGGGAGCGCTCGGCCCGCTGATGACATCGGCGGCCGCACAGGTCGCGGACGGGGTGATCGTGCACCCGTTCAACAGCGAACACTTCCTTCGCACCGTGACCTTGCCCCGCATCGAAGCCGGACTCGCCAAGGCCGGCCGCTCCCGCGATGCGTTCACCGTCAACGTCACCGCCATCACGTGCTTGTATGACGCCGCCGATGAACGCGAGCGCGACGCCGCGCGAGCCGCGGCGCGCACGAACTTGGCGTTCTATGCGTCCACGCCTTCGTATCGGGTGACGCTTGACGCCCACGGTTGGGGTGACATCCAACCGGAACTCAACCAGCTGTCGAAGGCCGGCCGCTGGGCCGACATGAACAGCCTGATCACCGACGAGATGATCGACACGCTCGCCGTGTGCGGCACGCCCGAACAGGCGTCGGCCATCCTCGCTACCCGCTATCGCGGCATTGCCGACCGCGTTGCGCTGTCACTGCCCGGTACCGTTCGCCCGGAACTGCTCGCGAGGCTCGCTTCAGGCCGCTGAAGTACGATGCGCGAGTCGCCTACGGAGGAACGTCATGCAACTCGAGGACGTCGACCTGCTCGACTTCGACCGCTTTCAACGCGGTGAGCATCACGCCATGTTCACGGCGCTGCGTAACGCCGGGAACGGCATCCACCACATCAACGAGCCGGTCGGTCCGGGGTTCTGGGCGATCACGCGCATCGACCACTTGCGCGAGGTCAATCGTGAGTCCGATGTGTTCTCGTCAAACAAGGGCGGCACCCAGATCGAGACCGCTGCGGTCAACGACCTCGAGGCGCAGATGCGCCGCGATTCGATCATGCTCGACATGGATCCGCCGAAGCACACTCGCTATCGGTTGCTGGTGAACAAGGGCTTCACACCGCGCATGATCGGCCTGCTCGAGGCGTACCTCGAGAACCGCACGCGCAGCATCGTCGACAAGGTGTGCGAGACCGGTGAATGCGACTTCGTGACCGAGTTGTCGAGCGAGCTGCCGCTGCAGGCCATCGCCGAGATGATGGGCATCCCACTCGAGGATCGCAGCAAGATCTTCGATTGGACGAACCGCATGATCGGTTCGAGCGATCCCGAGTTCGCGGCCGGTCCGGCCGACGTACAAGAGGCGTTCACCGAGCTGTACGCCTACTCGCACGAGTTGCAGCAGGCGCGACGCGACACGCCCACCGACGACATCGTGACCACGCTGCTCAACGCGGAGGTACAGGGCGACAAGTTGTCCGAGTGGGAATTCGACATGTTCTTCCTGCTGCTTTGCGTCGCCGGCAACGAGACCACGCGCAACACCATCAGCCACGGCATGCACGCCTTCATGACGAACCCCGATCAGTGGCAGAAGTTTGTTGCCGACCCGGCGGCGCGTATGGACGCCGCCATTGAAGAAGTGCTGCGGTGGGCAACCCCCGTGTTGCACTTCCGACGCACCGCCACGCGCGACTACAACCTTGGTGGCACACCGATCGCCGAAGGCGACAAGGTCGTCATGTGGCACATCTCCGCGAATCGCGACGAGCGTGCCTTCGTCGATCCATTCACGTTCGACATCGAGCGCACGCCGAACGACCACGTCGCGTTCGGCGGTGGCGGCCCCCACTTCTGCCTCGGGGCGAACCTTGCCCGTATGGAGATGAGGCTGATGCTCCGCGAAATGGCCACCCGCCTCGGTGACATGCGCCTCACGGGTGAGCCGCAGTACTTGCGTTCGAACTTCATCGGCGGCATCAAGCACATGCCGGTAGCATTCACACCCACGCCGTCGACAAACACCAAGCCGATGGAACGCCTGGGCGCGGCGGCCACGGGTGGCGGACGTGGGTACGGAGCGCGCTGATCAAACCCCGTGCGCGTCGTCTGATCGGGCGGACGCTCGCCGTCGTGGCGTGGATTGGTTGCTTGTCGCTGGTCGGGTTCGTGGGCTTGCGCCTTGCGAACCACGACCACCGCGCGTCGATCACTCTCGTCGAGTCGGTGACGCTCTATCTGTTGTTTCCCGCGTGGGTCGCATTCGGTTTCGCGCTCGGCTCGCGTCGCCGTTTCCTCGCGGTGGTGAGCGGGTTCCTCGTGATGACGCACCTCGTGTTTCTGTATCCCGAGATGCACGCAGGTGTGAGCATCAGCAGCGCCGCGCGCGCGGCGCCATCGATCCGTGTGTTCAGCGCGAATCTCCTGGCGAACAACAGGGACCTGACCGAGATGATCGAGCAGGTCCGCGAGGCTCACGCGGACCTCGTGTTCCTGCAGGAGTACGACCGCCCGAACCGCCACGCGTTCGAGGACTCCGGTGTGCTCGATGAGTATCCGTATCAAATCGAGTTCCGGCAGCCGTCGCCGTACGGTTCGATCATCTTGAGCAAGGTGCCGTTCATCGATTCGTCGTTGTCGAAGATTGGTGGCGTCGTGATGCCCACGGCGGTGCTGTCCACGCCGATCGGCCCGGTGACGGTGCTCTGTGTGCATCTCAATCGGCCCTACGACGAGGCGCAGCATGTCGGATGGGCCCGCGAGCTCGCGGCTTTGGCCGACTTCGTTCGTGCCCGAACGACTCCGCTTGTCGTGGCCGGCGACTTCAACTCCACCACGTCTCATCGTCCGTTTCGCGATGTGCTCGCGGCCGGCGTCATTGATGCGTTCCGCGCGCGCGGCAAGGGCCTTTCCAACAGCTGGCCGGCCGACCAATCGTTCCCGCCACTTATTCGCATCGATCACCTCTTGACCACGAAAGAGATCGTTGTCACCGACATCCACAACGGCAAGGCTGACGGCAGCGACCACCTCCCCATGATCGCCAACCTCGCGTTGGTCGGATCGTCAGCGTGAACGACGACACTCGCAGCCGCGAAAGCGACCTGCGTCGGATGAAAGCGCGCGCCACCGGGCTGTTCGTTTTCGTCGCCGTCGCATTCATCGTGGCGCGCCTACTCGAAAGCCGCGCCACATGGATCGTCTACGTGCGCGCTGCCTGTGAGGCCGCGATGGTCGGCGCACTCGCGGATTGGTTCGCCGTGACGGCACTCTTTCGCCATCCGCTCGGCATACCGATTCCCCACACCGCCATCATCGCGAATCGCAAGGACCAGCTCGGCCGCAATCTCGCCGAGTTCGTGGAAATGAACTTCCTTTCGTCCGAGGCCGTCGCCGAGAAGTTGCGGACCGTGTCGATTTCGACGCGCTTCGGCCGATGGCTCGAACAGCAGGCCAACGCGGAACGCGTCAGCGAGCAGGTCGGAGCGATCGTGCGTGGCGCCATCGATGTTCTGCGCGACGACGAGGTCCAGCGCGGCATCGAGCACACGATCGTGGCACGGGCGCGTGCTTTGCCGCTGGCGCCGGCCGCGGGCCGCGTCGTGGACGCGTTGACCGCTGACGGGCGCCATCACGACGGGTTCGACGCCGGGCTGCGCGCCGCAGATCGGTTCCTGCGCGAGCACCGAAACACCTTCCGCACGCGCTTCTCACGTGAGTCGCCGTGGTGGGTGCCCGACGCAATCGACGATCGCATCTTCGACAAGCTGTTCGATGCCCTTCACGCATTCCTGGCCGACGTGATGAACAATCCGCAGCACGAAGTGCGGGTCTACGTCGACGCTCGGCTCCGCGCGCTCGTGGTCGACCTCCGAGACTCGCCCGAGATGCGGGAACGAGGCGAGGAACTCAAGGCCGAACTGCTGGCGCACCCTGCGGTACGAGGGTGGATCGAGTCCATCTGGACCGACTTGAAGGTGGCTCTCGTGCGGCAGTCGCACGACCCGCAGTCCGAGCTACGGGCACGCGTGGCAACCACTGCGCGGACCCTCGGCGCGAACGTTGCCTCCGACGCGGCGCTCGCCCACAAACTCGACACATGGATCGAGGGGGCCACACGCCACATCGTCGAATCCAGCCGCCACGAGATCGGCGACCTCATCACCTCGACGGTCGACAAATGGGACCCTGACGAAGCGAGCCGCCGGATCGAGCTCGCAGTCGGACGCGACCTTCAGTTCATCCGCATCAACGGCACACTGGTGGGCGGCCTCGCCGGGCTGGTGATCTTCGCCATCGGCCAAGCCATCGGATGACGTTCGCGCCGCGTACCGAGCTGCCCATCGCCGGCGCCCTCAACTCGCTCAGCGCTGCGCTGATAGCAGGGTCGAGTGCAGTGCTCGTCGCTGAACCGGGCGCGGGAAAGACCACCATCGTGCCGCTGGTGTTGCTCGACCAGCCGTGGTGTGCCGGGCGAGTGATCGTTGTCGAACCGAGGCGGGTAGCCGCTCGCGCCGCGGCAACGCGCCTTGCGGCGCTGCTGGGCGAGCGACCAGGTACGACCGTCGGATGGCGCATGCGAGGCGACACCAAGGTCAGCGCCGCGACCCGCATCGAAGTGGTCACCGATGGCGTGTTCACGCGCATCGTGCAGAACGATCCGTCGCTTGACGGTATTGCGTGCGTGGTGTTCGACGAGTTCCATGAGCGGAGCCTCGATGTCGACCTCGGGCTGGCGTTGTGCATCGACGCGCAGCTCGCGCTTCGACCGGAGCTTCGCGTGCTGGTCATGTCGGCGACGATGGACGCATCGGCCGTGGCAGCGCTGCTCGACGGCGCGCCCGTGATCGCATCGCCGGGTCGTTCGTTCGCGGTCACCACGCACCACATGGGTGCTGCCTCGCTCACGTTCCATGCGAGCGATGTTGCCGACGCGACACGACAGGCGCTGCGAGAAACGACCGGCGATGTCCTCGTGTTCCTGCCCGGTGCGCGCGAGATCCGCGCGGTTGAACGGGCCCTCCAGCCGACCGGAGCGATCGACCTTCGACCGCTGCACGGTTCGCTCGAAGCGTCAGCGCAACAACACGCGCTCGATCCGGCAAGACCCGGAACGCGTAAGGTCGTTCTCGCCACCAACATCGCCGAGACGAGTCTCACCATCGAAGGCGTGACAGCAGTCGTCGACAGCGGATGGGTACGACGCTCGAACTTCGACGTCTCACGCGGCATCGCCGGTCTCGTCACGACGCGGGTGTCGCGTGCGGCAGCGGATCAACGCCGTGGACGCGCTGGCCGCGTCGGGCCGGGCATCGCGTATCGCCTCTGGAGCGAGGCCGAGCACGCATTGCTCGAACCGTTTGATCGACCGGAAATCTCGCAGGCAGACCTCATTCCGCTCGCGCTCGATCTCGCGCGATGGGGCAACGCCTCGGGCGATCGTCTTCGGTGGCTGAATCCGCCGTCAGCACGCGCTTTGCGCGCCGCCGCTGCGGTGCTTGGCGACCTCGGCCTCGTCGACAACACCGGTCATGTCACCGCGCTCGGCCACGCGGTCGCGGCGCTGCCCGTGCATCCGCGTCTCGGCCGCGCAGTCCTCGCCGCGCGCGACCGCGGCTTCGGCGCACTCGCGTGCGTGGTTGCCGCGCTGCTGAGCGAGCGCGATGTCGGTGAGGACCGCCGCGACGCCGACCTGGCCCAGCGGATCGATCAGGTACGCGGCACGAGCTCGCGGCCCGAACTCGGCCGGGTGCGCCGCGAAACACAGCGTCTGCGTCGAGCGGCTCAGGTGGGCGACGACACCCTTGATCTACGCCACCTCGGCACGGTGCTCGCGCTCGCGTACCCCGACCGCGTCGCCCGACGACGCGACACCGCGGGCCGGTATCTGCTTGCGTCCGGCAGCGGCGCGGCGCTCGACGCACGCGACAACCTCGCCACGAGCGAATGGCTCGCAGTGGCCGACGTTGAACTGAACGCCGACGGCGGCGACGCTCGGATCCTTCTCGCCGCCCCGATCAGTCGCGAAGACATGGAGCGGGCCGTCGTACCAACCACCGAACTGCGCGCCGAATGGGATCGCCGCGCCCACGACGTACGCGTGCAGCGCGAGACACGGATCGGCGCCATCGTGCTCAAGGCAGTACCCGTCAACGATCGAGCGGCCGCACAGCGCGCGCTCGTCGACGGCGTGCGCGTCGAGGGTCTTGCTTTGCTGCCGCGGCTCGACGCAGCCGCGGCACTCCGCGCACGCGTCGCCTTCTGCCGCGCCCACGACCGCCAAGGCGAGGGCGACGAGAGCACGTGGCCCGACCTTCGTGACGACTCGTTGATGGACACGCTCCATATGTGGTTGGCCCCAGAACTTGTCCGCGTCGACGCCCAGCGCCGCGCCGATCTCGCCCGCGTCGATGTCGTCGGCGCGATCAGCGCGATCATCGGATGGCGGTCGCTCGCGCGGCTTGACCGCCTCGCGCCAACGTTTGTGACGACGGCGAAGCACACGCGACGAACGGTCGACTACACGGGTGGGCAGCCAATGGTGACGGTGCGGCTGCAAGATGCACTCGGCTGGCCCGACACGCCACGCATTGCCGACGGTCGCGTGCCGGTGACACTCACGTTGTTGTCGCCTGCCAACCGGCCGGTTCAAGTCACGAGTGACCTCGCAGGGTTTTGGCGCGGGTCGTACGCACAGGTGCGCGCCGACATGCGTGGCCGTTACCCCAAACACAACTGGCCCGCTCAGCCCCCGGTCATCTCCGACACGCCGATGTAACGCTCGAGGTTGCGATGCAGGTTGATGATGCGGCATTCCTCACCCGAGATGGCGAGGTGCGTGAAGCCCGGCTGATGCAAGCCGTTCTGCGCGTGCTGCAAGTTGGTGACGTCCTGGTCGATGACGAGACCGAAGATCTTCTGATCGGGTGTCATCGTCAGCGCGACGGGTGCGCCACGCCGCGTCTCGTCTCCCGACGCGACTCGCTTGAACACGAACGAGTCCATGAAGCACTCGTCAGGCGATGCGCCGGGCCGGGCCCGGATCACGCTCAGCAACTCGGGAAACATCAACACCGTGATGTTCGGGAAGATGTTGTACTGCCGCAGATCCATCAGTTGCTCGGTGCTGTACATCGAGAAGTCGAGACCCTGCACGGCACCGACCTCACGCACCCGCGCCGCGAGCACATCGCGCAGGCTTTCGCCGGCAGGTATCGCGGGAACCGGGCCCGCAGCCGTCTTGTCGGAGATGCCGATGCGCCCGCCCATCACTTCGATGAACGCGTCCCATGTCTGTTGCTCGGTAACCGTGCCACGGATGCGAGGCGAAGGCGTGCCGTACGGCTGCACGAGACGACCGGTGTGCTCCCACACTTCCTGCGGCGAGTTGACGTCGTCGCACATGGGCAACATCTCGCGATGTATTCCTTGTACGTGATAGGTCTCGCTGAACGCTTCGATGCACACCTTCCAGTTGGCGGGCAATGGCACCGTGACAACCGCGGTACAGACGAAATCGTTGAGCCCGATCCACTCGCAATCGGCGGGCACCGGTGCGAGAAACTCGGCGAGCGGCGCCGCGGCAAGGTTGAGGTTCACGAAGACGAACGGACCCCACGTATCGACCTGCACGCCGACCAGTGGGAAGTCTTCGTTGCGCAGCACCCCGAAGCCCTTGCGCGACGGCACCTCGCGCAGACGCCCGCGCAAGTCCCACGACCATCGGTGATACGGGCAACGAATTTCGGTCATACCCGCGCCGGAGCCCTGGCACAGTTCGTTGCCGCGGTGCATGCACACGTTCTGATACGCGCGCAGCACTTCATCGTCGTCGCGCACGATGAGCACCGAGAACCGACCGATCGTGTACTCGAACCAATCGCCGGGCGCCGCAACATGTTCGCGCGCGCACGCGAGTTGCCACGCGTACGGCCACACCTTTGCCATCTCCAGCTGAGCCCACCCCGGGTCGGTGTAGCGATATGCAGGGATGCGCACCGGGGTGCGGCGCCGCGCAACGCTGGCGATGGTGGTACCCACCGGCGCATCGTCGGTGTAGTCGGTTTGCATCATGTCATTGACCTTCCAAAAACGGTGCGACACGGTCCTTCGGTCGCCCGATGATGGCCTTGTCGCCACGCACGAGCAGAGGACGCTGCATGAGTTCCTTGTGGGCCGTGATGATGTCGACCACCGCCGCGGGATTGCCCACGTAGTCGGCCGCAACCAGACCAAGTTTGTCGAACTTCGCGTCCTTGCGCACGAGGTCCTCGACCGGATCTTCGAGCTTCGCCACAATGGCCTCGAGCGTGGCACGGTCGGGCGGGTTCTTCAGGTACAACACAACATCGACGTCGATACCCTCCGCCTCGGCGACCGCCAAGGCATTGCTGGAGGAGTTTCAATTGCCGTTGTGGTAAATCGTGATCGATCCCATAGGTCGCCTCTCGGTCAGCGTTCGAACGGATGGTCGCGCAGCTGGTCGCGCAACACGTTCTTCGTGATCTTGCCACTTGGGTTGCGCGGGATCGCGTCGACGAGAACGAGCTGCTCGGGTATCGCCTGAGCGCGCATCCCCGCGTCGCGCAGAAACTGCTGCATCACGACGAACGTGAAGGGCGCGGCGCCGGCCTTGACCGCAACGACGGCGCACGCACGCTCACCCGTCTTGACGTCGCCAAGACCGACGACCGCCACATCTTGCACGCCGGGATGCGCGTAGAGCAGGTCTTCCACTTCTTTGGCCGAGATGTTCTCACCGTTGCGAATGATGACGTCCTTCGAACGACCAGTGATCGTGACGAATCCGTTCTCGTCAATGACACCGAGGTCGCCGGTGCAGAAGTAGCCGTTCTCGTCGAACGCGTCACGATCGAGCGACGCGTCGACGTAACCCCGCATCATCTGCGGCGCCTTGGCGCGCAGCTCGCCCTCTTCACCAGGCGCGGCAAGCGAGCCGTCGGCGCGCACCGCGACCAGTTCGACGCCTGGCATGGCAAAGCCTTCCGTGTGCGCAAGTTGATCGTCGGTATTCTTGGCAATCGCCATCGTGAGGATCGGGGCTTCGGTGAGACCCCATCCGGGCAGCACGCCACGGCCGCCAAGGATCCGCTGCACATCGGCATGAATCTGCGGAGGCTTCGGCGAGCCTCCTCCCGGACAGTTCTTGAGTCGAGGGAACAACTTCGTCTCGGGATGCTCAAGCTGCGCGGCCAGATAGGCCAAATGGAACGGCGTTCCCGACCCGGCGTGGGTGACGCCTTCTCGTGAGAAGTAGGCCGTGGTGTCGTTCGGATCGAACGATTCCGCAAAGACCAGGGTCGTGCCATATTGCAGCGAGGCGAACATCCACATCGCGCCACCGACATGGGTGAACGGAAACGCGATGCCCGAACGATCGCCGTGGCGGGTGTCGAGACGTTGTCCCATGGCCAAGGCGACAGCCGCGAGCGACGCGTCGACATGGCGCGCGCCTTTCGGGTCACTTGTCGTGCCGGACGTGTAGAAGAGCCAACGCACCGGCGCTACCGCATCGGTTGCCGCGGCGGGCAACCTCGCTGCCAACGTGGCTGGGTCACCTTTCGGCAGGCAGTCGCGCGGGGCGACGAGCACGTCGAGGTGCTCGTTTGTCGCGGCAACTGCCTCGGCCATGGCCGCATAGTCGAATCCGCGCCACACGCCTGGCACGATGAGGAGCTTCGCGCCCGTCTGGCGCGTGCAGAACACGACCTCGCGCTCGCGATAGATCGGGATGATCGGGTTCTGTATCGCGTCGATGCGACTCAGCGCCGCCGCGAGGATCGCCGCGTCGAGCCAGCTCGGCAAGATCCACGAGACCACGTCGCCGGCGCCGATGCCGCGCGCCGCGATGGCCGCCGCAACCTGCTCGGCCTGATCACGGAAATCGGCGTACGTGAGGCGTCGACCGCGCTCGTCGACCATCATCTCGAGGTTCGGGGTCGCCGACACGCGCGCGTCGATGAGGTCCCATAGGTTCGCGCCGGTTCGCACCGGCCATTCGGTGTGCGCCTTGATGTGGGTGGCATCGTCGTCGAGCCAGCCCATCTTGGCCGCGAGCCGAAGCATCTTGTCGAAGCCCGCAGCCCACTCGTCAGGGGACGTGCCATCGGGTGCTCCGCCTGGCGCAGCCGCGGCCTGGGCGATCAACCACGCCTTGGAGACCCACACATGGTTCGGGTCGGTGCACCGCGCCCCCGCGAGCCGCATGGCAAGCAGGTCACCGAGTTCGTCATCGGTTCCTTCACCAGAAGCCGCGACGTTGAACGCGCGGAAGTTCGCGCCGTCACGCAATGCCACCGAACGCGTCGCGAGGTCAACAACGATCTCCACGCGCTACCACCCCTGCCATTGCGGCGCGCGACGCTCGCGGAAACTCTGCACGCCTTCCTGCATGTCTTGGGTGCGGGTGATGAGTTCGACCGCCCACGCCTCATCTTCTTGGATGGTGCGTCGATCGACGTCAAGGCTGCGGTTGAGAAGCCACTTCGAGAACATGTAGCTCTTCGTCGGACCGGACGCGAGCCGCTCGGCCCACTCTGTTGTCGCTGCAATCAGCTCCGCACCGGGAACGACCTTGTTGCACAGGCCTATCTCCAGGGCCTTTGGGGCGGGCACGTCATCGGCGAAGAACACCAACTCCTTGGCCTTCTGCAAGCCGATGAGGCGCGGCAGTATCCAGGTGCCCAGACCGTCAGGGACCAGCCCGCGCCGAGCGAACACTTCGATGAATTTGGCATGGTCGGCCATGATGACGAGGTCGCAGCACAGCGCAAGGTGCACGCCGACGCCCGCCGCAGTGCCGTTGACCGCGGCGATGATCGGAATCTCGCAATCGAGAATCGCCGGCATCAACTGCAGCTGACCGTTGAGCATCATGCGTCGCGCTTCGCCGACGATGTAGTCAGGCGCATTGGCGGGGCGCTCGAAGGTGCGATCGGTCTTGATGTCCGCTCCAGGGCAGAACATTTTTTCACCCGTCGCCGTGATGACCGCGGCACGCACCTTGTACTGACCGTTGAAGCCGTTGATGATGTCGCGCATGCCGTCGCGGATCTCCGGCGTCATGGAGTTGCCGTTGTCGGGCCGGTTGATGGTGAGCCACGCCACGCCGTTCTCTTCGCGGTACAGCAGCTCGTCACTCGACATCGTTGACTCCTCGGCTTCTGGGCTTCTGGGCTTCTGGGTGCGACGGCGGCATCCTAGGCTGGCGCCCGAACGAGGTCACGATCCGCAGGGGGCACCATGGCTACGCACGACTCGCACGATTCCGGACCTGTGCGAAGCGGCGACAGCATTGCCGCTCCTTCGTGCCGAGTGGTCGCCGATGGTCTGCGCTTTCCCGAAGGGCCGGTCGCGCTGCCCGATGGCACCGTGTTGTTCGTGGAAGTGCAAGGCGGCACGCTCAGCCGCGTCGCGGCGACTGGCGGCACGGTCGAAGTGGTGGCCGAACTGTGCCCCGGCGGGTACGGCGGCGCGAACGGTGCCGCCATCGGTCCCGACGGCGCAGTCT
Organism: Actinomycetota bacterium; assembly: GCA_043738925.1. Classification (GTDB taxonomy): domain Bacteria; phylum Actinomycetota; class Acidimicrobiia; order Acidimicrobiales; family WLNW01; genus WLNW01. The sequence continues at coordinate 124 of JAYUFA010000349.1, read as the reverse complement.
ATGTATGCAACAACGGTGGCTTCTTTTGGAACGAGTCGAACGGTCGGATGATGCCGATCAATCCCGCGACCGGCGACAACGCGCCGCCGAACTTCGCCGGAGGATGGATCGACCGCGTCGACCT
>JAYUFA010000348.1:0-4640 GCA_043738925.1 Actinomycetota bacterium | reverse complement strand
AGCCCGCCTCGAGCTGCGCTGTGTACCGCACCGCGATGTTGGTATCGAGAACGTCGCGTGGCACCCGTAACCCGACCTGGCGAATCGCCGGAACGGCGTACGACGTCAATCCGGGACCAAACGAGGAAAACGGCCGCCGCGCACCGACGCTGACCTCAAGCGCGCGCACGATCCGACGCCGATTGGTCGGTTCCATGCGCGCCGCCGCGGTTGGGTCGAGTGCGACAAGCCGATCATGAAGCCGGGCCGTATCGGGTTCACTTTCGAGTTCGCGGCGAACTGACAGATACTGCCCTGGAATGTCGAGGTCATCGACGATCGACCGGAGATACAGACCGGTGCCGCCGACGAGCAGCGCATGGTGGCCACGCGCCTCGATCTCCGCCAAGGCCGCACGGGCGTCACGCTGCCAACGCGCCACGGCATAGTCCTCGTGCGGATCGATCAGATCGATCAGGTGGTGACGAACTGCCAACTGTTGGCCGGGGGTTGGCTTGGCCGTACCGATGTCCATCCCGCGATACACCTGCATTGCGTCGACCGTGACGATCTCGATATCGGGGCGCTGATTCGCGAGCGACAACGCAAGCGCAGATTTCCCCGACGCGGTGGGGCCAAGTAGCGCGAGTACCGTCATCGAGCAGCGATGAGCGCACGAGCCGATAGGCGAGGCGACCCAGCAACACCGAGACGAGCTGGCAGGCGAGGCGACCCAGCAACACCGAGACGAGCTGGCAGGCGAGGCGAGGCGACAACACGCCGCCTCCGGGCACGCGATCGAAAGCTCATTCGAACTCCGCCAGCAACGCGTAGAAGTCGAGTTTGCGGGGATCGGGATGCTCCAGCCCGTACCATCGGAAGAAGTCAGGGATCTGTTCGGGACCGAGCACACGCGCGATGGAACGGACCGCCGCGGCCAGATCGACGTAGCGATCGGCAACCCCCGCGAGACCCCAATCGACCACCCCGCTAATGCCGCTCTGGTCGAGCAGCGTCGTGTCGAGCCCGAAAGATCCGTGGGTGAACACGTCGTCGTCCTCCCCCGGTCGCGAGTCGAGGAGGATCTCAAGCAATCGCGTCACCGGGTAGCGGTTGTATGGCGGCGTGAACTTCGACGGGTCGTACTGGTCGATGGTGATACGCCGCTTGATGCTCCGCAGGCGCAATTCGAGCCGGGCCGAGAACGGGCAGTTCTCGGTGGGAATCTCATGCACGAACCGCAACGCCTGCGCCAGATATTCGACGGTGCGCGAGGCACGCGTGACATGTTCGGCGCTGCTCGCACGTGTACCCGGCGGGAGCGAGAGCACGACCGCATGACCGCCGCCGTCGACCTGTGCCGACGCCAACACCTTCGGACACGGCAGACGACGGTCGATCCACTCGAGACGATCAACTTCCGCAAGCACCGCGAACGGATCGTTGGGAGGCGCGACCTTCAGGGTGCGAACCGGCCACCCGTCGCGCACCTTCAGGTCATAGGTGACCACGCCACGCCGACTCGTACGCACGTGTTCGACCGTCGCAACGCCGAGTGCGTCACGAATCGTCAGGGGAAGATCGGCGGGCAGATCGTCGGGGGCAACGGCTGAGCTCATCGGTCAGCCGGCGGATACAGCTATGCGCGTCTTGTGGCGGGCCGCATCGGTGACCTCGACCAACTCGCCAAACAGGTAGTGCGAGGCACCTTCGGTGACCCGCACGTTGGCGAACGAGCCGACACGAATAGGCTTCGCCGCCGGAAAATGCACCAGCTTGTTCTGCCGCGTGCGGCCCGTGAGGACCGTCGGGTCGCGCTTGGAAGGACCCTCGACAATGACCTCCTCAACTCGCCCCGCACGCGCCGCGTGCTTGCGTCGCATCGACCGCTCGATCACGGCGCGGAGCCGTTCGAAGCGCTCGACGGCAACCTCGTGAGCGACAAAGCGATCGACCATCGTCGCCGCCTCGGTTCCTTCGCGGGGCGAGTAGACAAAAGTGAACGCGCTGTCGTACTCCGCGGCGGCGACAACCTCCAGAGTGGCTTCGAAATCCTGCTCAGTTTCGCCAGGGAAACCCACGATGATGTCGGTCGTCACGGCGAGATCGGTGACCGCCTCGCGCGCCGCCCGCAACTTGTCGAGATATCGGTCGGCGGTATAGCCGCGATGCATAGCCGCCAACACGCGGTCGCTGCCCGATTGCAACGGCAGGTGCAGGTGCTCACACACCGTGGGCACCTCAGCCATCGCCGCAATGGTGTCGGCACGAAGATCCTTCGGGTGCGGTGACGTGAAGCGCACCCGTCGAATGCCCTCTACTGCGCCGACCGCTCGAAGCAGGTCGGCGAACAACGGACGCCGACGCGTGAGGTCGCGGCCATAGCTGTTGACGTTTTGGCCCAGCAAGGTCACTTCGGTGACGCCCACCTTTGCCAGCTGTTCGACCTCCGCGACCAGATCGACGAACGGCCGACTGATTTCCTCGCCGCGCACCGACGGAACGATGCAGAACGCGCAGCTGTTGTCGCAACCGATCTGGATGGTGACCCAAGCCGAATAGTCAGCATCGCGGCGCACCGGTAACGCTGAGGGGAACGCGTCGGCGTCGTCGCGAGCAGTCTGTTCCAAGATCTCCACGATCGGACCCCGCCCGGACGCCTCGTGCAACAGCTCAACCGCCCGATGCACGTTGTGCGTGCCGAACACCACGTCCACGTGGCCCGCCCGCTCGACGATGCGCTCGCGATCCTTTTGCGCCAGGCAACCGGCCACGGCGATCTGCAAACTGGGCTTGGCCGCCTTCAACGCCTTGAGATGACCCAGTTGCCCGTAGAGCTTGTTGTCGGCGTTCTCGCGGATGCAACAGGTGTTGAGCACGATGACGTCGGCATCGGCGAGACCCTCGGCCGGCGTCAAACCATCGGCTTCGAGCAGGCCCGCGATCCGCTCGGAATCGTGCTCGTTCATCTGACACCCATAGGTGCGGATCGCGTAGGTCCCAGCCATTGATGTCAGGTTACGCCGTGATGACACGCGCCCGGCGGGTGTTGTGATGGGGTCACACCGGCCGGGCGCGTGTGGCAGCGAGAACTCAGTCGTCGATCGAAATCGGAACGTCGTCGGCATCGACGAACACTTCCGCTACGGCCTCGGCCGCAGGCTTGACCGTCTTCCAGATGCGGTCGGAAATCTCGACCATGACCTCGGGGTTGGCGTTCAGGAAGCCCTTGGCGTTCTCGCGGCCCTGACCAAGCTGCTCGCCGTCGTAGGTGAACCATGCACCCGACTTCTTGATGATGCCGAGCTCGACACCCAGATCGAGCGTGGACCCCTCGCGGCTGATGCCCCTGGAGTACATGATGTCGAACTCGGCCTGCTTGAACGGCGGCGCACACTTGTTCTTGACGACCTTGACGCGTGTGCGGTTGCCCACCACCTCAACGCCATCTTTGATCGATTCGATGCGGCGGATATCGAGCCGGATCGACGAGTAGAACTTGAGCGCCCGACCACCGGGTGTGGTCTCAGGCGAGCCGAACATCACGCCGATCTTTTCACGCAACTGGTTGATGAAGATGCAGATGGTGTTCGATTTGTTCAGGTTCGCCGTGAGCTTGCGCAACGCCTGCGACATGAGCCTGGCCTGCAAGCCGACGTGGGTGTCACCCATGTCGCCTTCGATCTCGGCGCGTGGGGTAAGCGCCGCGACCGAGTCGATCACGATGACATCGATGGCGCCCGAACGCACAAGCATGTCGGTGATCTCAAGCGCCTGCTCGCCCGTGTCGGGCTGAGAAATGAGCAGTTGGTCGATGTCGACGCCGATGGCCTTGGCGTAGATGGGATCCATCGCATGCTCGGCGTCGACATAGGCACAGATGCCGCCATTGCGCTGCGCCTCCGCGACCACGTGGAGGGCAAGCGTGGTCTTGCCCGAGGACTCGGGGCCATAGATCTCGGTGACGCGGCCACGCGGGAGACCGCCGATGCCGAGTGCGAGGTCGAGCGACAGGGCGCCGGTGGGGATGGTCTCGATGACCATGGAACCCTTCTCGCCCATCTTCATGACGGCACCTTTGCCGAATTGCTTCTCGATCTGGCTCATGGCCATCTCGAGTGCCTTCTCACGATCCACGATGTGTCCTTCCGTGTCTTGGTCTGTGGGGTCAACCCTACGAAGGGGGTGTGACAGTGACCGCTGGGGAACGACACCACTGTAATTGCGAACGACTGTTCGACGCAAGCATCTCCGAGAAATTCCCCGCCCACTTTCGATACTGCGACCACACTGCTGCCATGCCCCTCATCGATTGCCCCGAATGCGGCACTGCCCTCTAACCTTCCGCGACCGATGCCGCGGAGTTGATCACCGAAGGCCCGGCAACCTACAAGGCGCTCTTCGCACGGACGCCCGCGGCATCGTGGACCATCGCGTCCTCGGGCAGCACCTGGGCACCCAACGCGTATCTCTGGCATGTGGTCGACGTGCTGCGCTTCGGAGCCGAACGCCTCTGGATGCTCACCCTCGATCCAACCGCGGCCGTGATTGCGTGGGACGCCGACGAGATCGCAAAGGCGCGGGGCTACGCGGGCCTATCGGTCGCCGTGGGTCTGCACGCACTCGATCATGCCACCGCCATGTGGCTCGACGCATTCGAC
>JAYUFA010000347.1:0-4649 GCA_043738925.1 Actinomycetota bacterium | reverse complement strand
GTAACGATCAGAATTACCAGATCCGTCAGATCGCCCAGCTCGTGTCCGACCTCGTACCGGGATGCTCGTTGCACGTGGGTGATTCGTCTGCCGACGCGCGCAACTACCGCGCCGAGTTCACCAAGATCAGCACGCAGCTACCCGGGTTCGCGTGTGCGTGGGACGTGCAGCGCGCAATGGCCGAACTACTCGACATCTTCGGACGGATCGGGTTCGACGAGGACTTGTACCGCTGGCGCGGTCACACGCGCATCAAGCAAATCCGTCACCTGCTCGACACGGGCCAGATCGACGACGACCTCTTTTGGGTCGACCGCCGCGGTTGATCAGCTGAGCCCGAACGGCGGGTATTCGTCGTTGAGCAGCATGATGTACGCCGCGACGCGGGTCGAGTAGCGGGTGACCTTGACGAGATAATTGCGGTGGCTCTCATTCCATCTGCCCGTGAACAACACGATGAAGAAGTTCAAAATCCAGAGCACGAACGCGCCGATGCCGAAGATGAACAGCAAGATGTAGTGCGGGACCGCAAGCAGCCACTTGACCAACGGCAGCCATCGGTTCAGCTCAGTAGGCCGCGCGATCGACAGCCGCAGCGGATCACCGCCGGGATCCTGCTGTGCGACGCTGAACTCGAACTTCGGGTACTGATCGTGCAGGAAGCCGATGTACATCACGGCCCGTGTGCGATAGCGCATGACCATCACCTGAAAGTTGAACAGCCCCTCGGGGATCTGTTTCGTGAACAACACCGCGAAGAAGCTGATCAACCAGATGACGCCCGAGACATAGCCGAGGACCTGCGCGATGATCCAATGCGGGATGCCGAGAAACCACTGCACGAGCGGTCGCCACCTCGCTACCTCGAGCAGCGCGTCGAACTCGACGGAAACGGCTGCTGCACTGTCCATGACTGGACCCCCTGCCTGAGCTGAGGTCACGGTAGCACGGCACCCCGAACAGCTGAGCTGGGACTACTTGGTGTTGGACTACTTGATCTTGAGGATGCGCTTCGCGTTCTCGCGGAGGAACTTCGGCCACACCTCGTCCTTGAACCCGACGTTGACCATGTCGCCCATGATGCGATCGAGCGAGAGGCCCATCGGGAAGTAGCCGGCATAGATGACCTTGTCCGCGCCGCGCGTGTTGGCGTAGTTGATGATCGTCTTCGGGTAGTGCTTCGGCGCGAACGCACTCGTGGAGTAATGCAGCCCGGGCCACTTCAACATGAGCTTCACGGCAAGCGCGTCCCACGGCTCGCAACCATGGCGCGTGACAAAGGTGAGTTCGGGGAAGTCGTACATGACCTCATCGATGTGCTCGACGTGTTGCGCCATCATGCGGATACGCGGGCCCGGCACACCCGAGCACACGAAGATCGGGATGTCGAGCTCACAGCACTTCGCGTAGAACGGATAGAACTTCTTGTCGTTGATGGCCACTTGCGGGAAGCAACCCGACGGGAACGCGCTCACTGAGCGGATGCCATAAACCTCGAAGTTTTTCACCATGCGGCGAATGTCTTCCATGCCGTTGTTCGGGTCGATGCCCATCGACGGCACGAACCGTGTCGGGTGGTTTTTGAGCGCCTTCTGCGACAGCTCGTCGTCGCAGCCGATCATGCCGATCTCGACATGGTGCTTGTCCATCTCACGCAGCGTGACCCCGAGCGGATCATCGCTACCGTAGAGATCCTTCGGCACACCCTTGAAGATGTATTCGACCGGGAACTGGAAGCCTTCCTTGCTCTGAGTGTCCTTCGTCTGCTTCCGAATAAAGTCGTAGTGCTCGAAGTCGGTCGGAAAGCCGATCATCGTGTCGATGATGCCGATGTCGGTGGGCATGCCCATGGTGCGAGGTCTCCGTTGTGCGTGGCGAGTATTGGGTGCTGAGGCGAGCGGGCAGGGATCAGGCCGGTTGCAGGGTCGCGAGCTGCCATGCGTTCGCGTACATGACCTTGTGCGTTTCCTCGGCGGTGAAGCTCGGGATGTCGTCGATGAACGCCGTCGGCTGCGAGAGCCCCTCGGCGTGGGGCCAGTCGCTGCCGAACAACAGATGATCGGCACCGATGATGTCCTTCAGCAACGGCAGGTCGTCCTCATAGAACGGCGACACCCACACGTGCTCGCGGAAGGTCTCGACCGGGTTCTTCGAGAACTCCTGCGGCATCTTGCCGTAGGTGATCTCGAGCTCCTTCACGAGGTGCGGTACCCACATGCCACCGTTTTCGATCGTCGCGACGCGTAGCTTCGGGAAGCGATCGAACAAGCCGTGACAAACCAGTGCGGCCAACGTGTCGGCTATCTGGCGTTCGTGGGTTGCCGTCATGGCGAACGGCGTTGCGCGGAAGGCTTCCATCGCGCCAGTCGGCTCCCAGTTGGCCACATACGCAGCCATGCCACCGTCGCCACCGTGGATGCCAACGGTTAGTCCGGCCTCGGCGATGCGCGCCCACACCGGATCGAATATGGGCCACGCGGGCGAGATGTTTCCGTTCGCGGTGGGCACCGGACCGGGCACCATGCACACCATGCGCGCGCCCTTGTCGATCGCGAACTCGACCTGCGCGATCGCACAGTCGATGTCCGCGAGTGACAACACCGGCGCGGCAAAGATGCGGTTCTTGTAGGAGAAGCCCCAGTCCTCGTGCATCCACTGGTTGAACGCGCCGAACGCGGTGGTGAGCGCGTCGAGATCGTGGGCAAGCGATTGCTGCATGCCGACCGCCAGTGTCGGGAAGAAGAACGCGGCCTCGACGCCTTGCGCGTCCATGACCGCGAGGCGGGCATCGCGGTCCTGATACTCGGGGTGATCGGCAAGCGGCTCGAGCGCGCCGAACATGGTCTTGATGTCCTGGCCCCCGGTGTTGTTGCCACGGAAGTAATCGTCGAGGCTGCCCGGTCGTGCGATTGGATCCCAGGTGGGGTTCGGGATGAACCGGTTGACCGCACCGGCCACGAGCAGACGCTTCTTGCCGTTCACGTTGGCCCATTGCATGCACCGCTTCTGCATGGCTTTGGGCACGTACCGAATGAACGCGTCCTCGTCCTCGTAGTAGTGCATGTCGGCGTCGAACACCGGGAAATCGACGTGGCGTGTGTGCTGCATGGTTGCCCCTTCGGTCCACGGGAGACCCTAGCAAGAACGGGTTCTCGTTTCTTCCCCCAACGCCCGGGTGGGAGCGCGGTCGCTCGGCGCGGCGCAGGCGGGCGGCGGCGCGGGGGCGCGGGCTGCGGGGGCTGCGGGGGCGCGGGACCCGGCGCGACGCCGGCGATATACAGGTTTGCAGAATCCGGCACCTCTACGGTTCCGCATCCTGCAAACCTGTGGGGGCGCGGGGGCCGGTGTCACACCCTGCGAGCAGGATGGGGTCATGGCAGATGAGCTCGCGCTGCAACGCCTCGCAGCCCGGCAACACGGGCTTGCCTCCCGGGAGCAGCTGCTCCGCCTCGGTTTCACCGCCCGTCAGATCTCGGTCCGCACGGTGCGCGGCACCTGGCGCCGCATGGCGCCGCGTGTCTTCGACGTCGCGCCCGCGTCGATCGACGTGCTTCGCCAGTTGCACGCCGCGGTGATTGCGTCGAAGGGTGTGGCATCTCACCGGAGCGCCGCCCACCTTCTCGGTCTCGTCGACCATCCACCCGAGGCGCCGGAAATTCTCGTCCCATGCGAGCGAGCACCCATGGGCATCCCGGCGTCTGTGCACCGCACCCTCTACCTTCCGCGTTCGGATCGCACCACGGCCAGCGGCATGCCCTGTACCACCGCGCTACGGACGCTTCTCGACCTCGCATCGGTGGTCGACGCCGAGATCCTGGAGGACGCGGTGGCACGGGCATTTACCCATCGCCGCACAAGCGTCCGACAGCTCCAGCGCTACCTCGACCGTTCGTTGGCCGGGCGTCCTGGAGCGGCCGCGCTCCGCGAGGTCGCGGAACTCTATGTCGACCGGACGAGGCAGACGATGAGCAGGCTCGAGGTGATCGTCGATCGCGCGGTGCGCACGCGGCGCGTTCCTCGACCCGTCCGCCAGTTGCGCGTACGGCTCGCCGATCGGCGCTTCGATCTCGACCTCGCCTGGCCAGCGGAAAAGGTCTTCGTCGAGGCCGACGGCTTCGGCCATCACGCCTCGCCTCGTGACCTCGCCCGTGACCATGAACGACAGAATCTGCTCGTGCTGGCGGGATGGCTACCGCTTCGCTACCCATGGCCCGTCGCTCGCTTCCAACCCGAGCGCGTCGAGCGCGAGGTGGCCCTCGCGCTCACCGGGCGCCGCACCGTTGAAGAGTGAGGAACCTCTACGGTTCCGCATCCTGCAAACCTCGGTCGACGAGGGAGTTCGTGCTGTCGTGCCCGCGGCGGCGCGTCGACGTGGGAGTTCGTGCTGTCGTGCCCGCGGCGGCGCCGCGGCGCCGCGCGGCGCGTGCGAGCATGGGCGCATGCAGATCAGCACCAACCTTGACTATGCAGGTGACTTCCGGGCGTCGGCCGAGCGGGCAGTCGCGCTGGAACACGCCGGGGTCGACGCGATTTGGGTGGCCGAAGCGTACGGCTTCGATGCCATCAGTCTGCTCGGCTACCTCGCGGCGAAGACCGAGCGGGTCACGCTCGGTACCGGCATCATCAACGTGTACAGCCGCACCCCGGCG
>JAYUFA010000346.1:0-12354 GCA_043738925.1 Actinomycetota bacterium | reverse complement strand
GACGAGCTCGACCAACGTGGACAGCCTCGGCTGGTCGCGTACGTGGACGAGCTGCGGTAGCAGACTCACCAGCAGGTCAGCGTTGGGCGAGGTGAACGTGCAATAGCCGACGAGCATGCGCACGTCCGGTAGCCCGGTGCGACGGCCATGGCGCATCTCGCGATTGGCAAGGAGGGTGTGAGGCGTCTCCTCACCGGCCCGTGGTGGCTCGGGGCTCGTGAGAACGAAGTCGAATGCGGCGGGGATGAGCACGAAGTCGCCCCCCTGCAGTTCGAGCGCCCGGTCGCCGACGACGAGGCCGCTCGTTCCTTCGAGCACCGCGCAGTAGAACGGCCGGCCGTGCTCCTGGCGCGTGACGCGCCAGCGCCCGGCCGCGCTCACGACCTTCGACGATGGGGCCCGTGGCCGCAGCAGCGTGACGGCTTGCGACAGCGGATCGACCATGCGGGACTCCTACGAACGAAATGCCGACGATCTGTTGTCAGCAGTCCGGCCGATCGACTCTATCGTTGTTCGCGAACGCACCGGCAGGAGACCCAATGACCACGAAGACGATCCTCATCACCGGCTGCTCGTCCGGCTTCGGCCTCGAGACGGCCTCACACTTTCTTGATCGCGACTGGAACGTCATCGCCACCATGCGGTCGCCGGACAAAAACGCGCTGCGTTCCTCGGCCAACCTCCGGATACTGCCCCTTGACGTCACCGATCCGGCCAGTATCGAGGTGGTCGTCGCTGAGGCCGGGCCGATCGACGCTTTGGTCAACAACGCTGGCGTTGGGCTCATGAGCATCTTCGAGGGCACGCCGATGACGGTCGTTCGTTCGATTCTCGACACCAACCTCGTCGGTGCCATGGCCGTAACGCAGGCGTTCCTACCCACACTCCGTGCACAGAAAGGCGTGCTGGTCAACGTCTCGTCGGGCGTCACGTTCGAGCCGCTGCCTCTGTTGGCCACCTATACCGCCAGCAAGGCGGCGCTGAACGCGTTCACCGAGTGCTTGGCGCTCGAGCTCGAACCCCAGGGCGTGCGTACCCGACTCGTGCTCCCTGGCCGCTCACCGGAGACGCCCTTCGGTTCCAACGCTCAAGCCTTGATGCGCGAGCGGGGCGTCGACGTCCCCGGCGCCTATAGGGGATTCGTCGAGCAGGTGATGAACCGCCGTATCCACGGCGACGCGCTGGTCACCACCGCGGTCTCGGTGGCCGACGCTGTCTGGCGGGCTGTCACCGACCCGTCGTGTCCATTTCGCGTACCGGCCGGCGACGACGCCGTCGCCCGGGCCGGCGAGACCGCGTGAGCCACGACGGACGGTGGAGCCATCACTCGATCAGCGAACGACCACAGCGGGCGAATTGAACCGCGCAGCGTTCTATCGAACCGAATCGGCGCAACCGCCTGAGCAGGCCGGATCCTGTCACGGGGACTGGTTCAGTATTGGAACTCGATCACAATCACCGGGATTTCTACTCGGCTTGGCTTTCCACCGGTGGTCTTCGCATCTCCGAACGCTTGTACGCGGAGTTGCTTTGTGGTGCCGTCACACAGAATTGAAACAGCGACATTGCCATTGGAAGCCGGGGCTTCTGCCAGCCGACTTCTTTGCCCGTCGGCGCTCAGGAGGTCGATGTCAACAGTCGTTGCGTTCTCCGTGGTCCATACCACGACCACGCCTATGTAATACACCGCGCCTTGGCAGTGGATCTCCGTCGGTACGGATTGGGCGCTGGTCACCTTGGGTAGGGGCGGGGCGGTGGTTGGCGGTGCGGTGGTTGGCGGGGTGACCGGTTTCGTGGTTTGCGGTGGGCTGGTGGGCGGTGGGGCGTTCGGTGGTGGCGCTGTCGTCGCTGGTGGCGCCGACAAGGTTGTCGGCGCGGGAGCGGCCGGGGAGCCCGCACTGCCTGCTGGTCGCGTGGTTCCGCTTGCCGCTGGGGTCGTTGTCGTGCTCGAAGAGCTCGGCGTTGGGGTCGCGGTGGTCGTCGAGGTGGCCGTGGCTGACCCGAGGAGCCTGGAGTCTGATCCGCAGCTGGTCGCGAGCGCGATCGCGACCAGCACGGTGAAGGCCAGAATGATCGGCGACGGTGCGCCCCGCCCTCGCCGACCGAGCCCGCCAGCCCGTGATTTCACGTCGTACTTTCCAGCGACATGATCCGAGCGTAGACCATTTTCGCATTCGACTGCCTCGGCATGACGCGGCGCGGCGTCTGGTTCAGTAGGGGGACAGGACCACAACAATCGTGACGTCCGTTCCGTAAATGACTCCAACCTTGGTGTTCGAATATCTGGGTCTGACGAGGAGCGGCTCATTTGCGGCGAGGCATGGAATCGTGACCACGAGGACGCCATTCTGGTCGGTGGAGTAATTCAATAACGTGTTCTGCCCGCCGGGGTTCACGAAGTAGACGCTTATGTTGTTTGTATTCTCGGACGTCCATTTCACAATTACGGTTGTCGGTTGCCCGACTTGGCAGACGATCGGTTGCTGTGAGGCGACGAAGGCGCTGGTCAGCTTGGGTAGGGGCGGCGCGGTGGTTGGTGGCGCGGTGGTTGGTGGCGCGGCGGTTGGTGGCGCGGCGGTCGCCGGAGGGCTGGTGGGCGGCGGGGCGTTCGGTGGTGGCGCCGTCGTCTCGGGCGGTGCCGACAATGTCGTCGGCGCGGGAGCGGCCGGGGAGCCTGCACCGCCTGCTGGTCGCGTGGTTCCGGACGCGGCCGGGCCCGTTATCGTGCTCGAAACAATCGGCGTTGTGGCCGCGGTGGCCGCGGTGGCCGCGGTGGCCGTCAGCTCGGCGAGAAGGGCTTGGACACGGCGGCCGATTTCGTCGCGGATGGCTCTGACGGCTTCGAGTCCCTGGCCTGCGGGGTCGTCGAGTTGCCAGTCGAGGTAACGCTTGCCGGGGTAGAAGGGGCAGTTGTCGCCGCATCCCATCGTGATGACGACGTCGGATGCTTGGACCGCGGCGTCGTCGAGGCGCTTCGGATGAGCGCCGGCGGCGCGGAGGTCGAAGCCGATCTCGGCCATGGCCTCGACGACCGCCGGATTGATGGTGTCAGCCGGTGCGGTGCCGGCGGAGCGGACAACCACGCGGTCGCCCCCGTGGTGAGCGAGCAACGCCGCGGCCATTTGCGAACGTCCGGCGTTGTGCACGCAGACGAAAAGGACTTCGGGACGGCGTGTGTCAGTCATGAATCCTCCGAGAGTTGCTCCGGATAGAGGTATCGGATGAGCACGAACCCCATCGCACCGCCGAGCACTTGCATCACGACGAACATCGGCGCCGACGAGGGCTTGATCCCCGCGAAGGTGTTCGTGAGCGTGCGAGCGATGGTGACCGCTGGGTTGGCGAAGCTGGTTGATGACGTGAACCAGTAGGCGCCTCCAATCCACGCGCCGACCGCGAACGGAACCGCCGAGGCGCGGCCGGTCCGGACGCAGCCGTTGATGACCAGGAGCAGGCCGACGGTGGCGATGACTTCGGAGAGCCAAAGGGCGCTCGATGAACGGGTCTTGGTCGAGACGTTGACGGCGTCGAGTTCGAACATCAGGTTGGCGATCATGCTGCCGATGCAACCGCCCGCCGTCTGGGCGACGGCGTAGAGCGCGGTGTCGCGCGTCGAGATCGCGCCACCAAGGCGGTCGACGAGCGTGACGATCGGGTTGAAATGCGCGCCGGACACGGCCCCGAACGTGAGGATCAGCGCCATGAGGGCACACGCGGTCGCCGCAGCGTTCTCCAACAGTTGCAGGCCGACATCGTCGGGTGAAAGGCGGCTTGCCATGATCCCAGACCCGACGACGGCGATGATCAGCAGACCCGTTCCGAGGGCTTCGGCGACCAATCGCCGCGCGAGGTCTCGGATCACGTCAGCAACAACGAGCAGCCGACTCGGCCGCCGCGCCGCAACACATCGCGTCATCGCCCGGTTCTACGAGCCGCAACTGGCCTGGGGGCATCTCGACATCGGCGAGCACGGTGTAGAACTCCCACGGCTCACCGTCGGGAGCGTCGACCCACACCTTGTCCTGCAGGGCGTAGCAGCACGCGACCTCCTGCTCGATGGCCACAGCGAGGCCGGCGTCCGCGAATCGGGACTGCGCTGCCGCGACCGCATCGGGGGATTCGACCTCGACACCGAGATGGTTGAGCGCGCCACCGTTGTCGCTCGACTCGATCAGCACCAGCTTCAAGGGCGGGTCATCGATCGCGAAGTTGGCATACCCCGGTCGCAGCTTGGCCGGTTCGGTGCCGAACATTTTCGAATAGAACGCGACCGACGCATCGAGGTCCGAAACGTTGAGAGCGAGTTGGACACGTGACATCGCAACCTCCGGTAAATTGACTGATGTCGATGGGTCGACTCTCGCGGATCAATCGATAATTGTCAATGGGTCTCGGAGGTATGTCATGCGGAAGATGATCACCGCGCTCGCCGGCGCCGAGTGCTGCGCATCGCTGCTGACCGTGCAGCTTGACCTGGTTGATGCCACCGAACTCGCGCACGCATACGCCGCGCTCGGCGACCCGGTGCGGCTTCGGCTTTTCAGCCTCATCGCCAACGCCGGCGAGGTCTGCGCCTGCGATCTCCTCGACGCCGTTCAAAAGTCGCAACCAACCGTGAGCCACCATACCAAGACCCTCGCCGACGCCGGACTCATCGTGGGCGAAAAGCGGGGCCGGTGGGTCTGGTGGTCCGTCGTGCCTCAACGAGTGGCGGCCCTCCGCGCTGCCTTGGCGTAAGCCGAGAATCGCCGCGGAGCAGGACGACCGCGGTCGCAGGGTAGTCGTGGTGTTGCTAGTATAACGGTCATGATGCTAGCGGGCTAGCGCCACGTTGGGGGGATCTTCGATGAACGACTCGGGCTCCGGCCCCGGTGGGCGCTTCGCCATCGCCGGCCTCGGCGTGACTGAGCAGGGCGTGCATCTCGGGCGATCGGCCCGCGATCTGCGACGCGAAGCGCTCGAGCTCGCGCTCGCGGATGCCGGTCTTTCGCGTCGCGATGTCGACGGTTACATCGGCACGTCGAGCGCCACGTTCGACGACATCCGCCACCTCGGTCTGGCGCCGGGGTTCGCTTACACGATGCAGTCAGGCGGGGCCACGGCAACGATGTCGATCCTCAACGCAATCGGCGCGATCCTTACCGGTCAGGCCACCACGGTGGTGTGTATGTACGGCGTGGCGATCTCCGGGGGTCGAGCGCAGCTCGCCGACGGCAGCACGGGTGGCTACGGCACGTTCAGCTACGGGTATCCGCGGCTGTACGGGTTCATCGGAGCGGGCATGACACACGCGCTCCACGCACGACGGCACATGTACCGCTATGGCACGACCTCCGAGCACCTTGGTGCGGTCGCGGTGACGCAGCGTGCCCATGCGTCAGTGCGCCCGGGCACGCTCGGCTATGGCAAGGCGTTTACCCTCGACGACCACCAGGCGTCGCGGATGGTCGTCGATCCGTTCCGGCTTCTCGATTGCTGCCGCGACACCGACGGGGGTGTGTGTGTGATCGTCACGTCGCTCGACCGTGCACGCGATCTTGCGTCGACGCCGGTCGTCGTCGCGGGCATCGGCACGGGGCACAACATGCGCAACTGGTGGACGGGCGACGTGTACGACCTTCACGACGACATCGCGCCTGCGAAGGAGCGGGCGTTCGGCCAGGCCGGTATCACTGTCGACGACGTCGATGTTGCTGCGCTGTACGACCCGTTCACGATCTCGGTGATCATGCAGCTCGAGGCCTACGGGTTCTGCGAGCCCGGCGAAGGTGGACCGTTCGTAGCTGCAGGTGCCACTCGACTCGATGGTGCGATCCCGACCAATACCGGTGGCGGGCAGCTGTCAGGGTTCTACGCGACCGGGTTCACCTCGGTGGTCGAGGGGTCGCGGCAGATCCGAAACGAGAGCGGCGCGACTCAGGTGCCCGGCGCCGAGTTCGCGCTCGTCAGCGGCCACGGCGGCAACGGCGGCGTTCAGAACACGTGGGCGCACGCCACGATGGTGTTGGGGGTCGACCGATGAGCCGCACCGCGTTGTCGGCTTGGCCGGCCGCCAGAACGCGAAGGAGTAGACGATGAATCCGATGGACCTGGTACCCGACGACCTCGATGGGCCGTTCTGGGCCGGTTGTCGCGAGCATGTGTTCCTCGTGCACCGGTGCGACAGGTGCGGCCGTGCGTATTGGCCCGCATCGACCTGTCTCGACCACGGCGTCGCCGCGATGACGTGGCAACCGGCGTCGGGCCGGGGCGAGGTGTTCACCTACACCGTGGTTCACCACCCGTACGACCGCTCGCTCATCGACAAGATCCCGTACGCGGCCACCGTTGTGAAGCTTGACGAAGGCCCGTTCTTCCACACCGACATCATCGGCTGCCCGGCCTCCGACGTGCACGTCGGAATGCGCGTACACGTGGTGTTCGATGACATCGACGCCGCGACCACGATCCCGCACTTCACCCCCGACCCGCAAGGCTGACGCACCGCGTTCCGTGCCGCCACCTTGTACATCTGCGCTGAGTTCGGCGAGCACACGACGAATGCTCGCGTCGCTCGGCCACACCTGGGACAATGTGGTCGAACTCAAGTTGAAGGGGGCCGTGCGGTGAGCGATGGTGCGACGGACGAAGCAGAGATCCTCGTCGCGGTCGACCGCGAACGTTGCATGGGCTCGGGCGTGTGCTCGTTCCACGCACCAAGCACGTTCGACCTCGACGACACGTGCAAGGCGTTCGTGGTGGGTATCAACGATCCGATCGACGCGATCCGCAACGCTGTCGAATCGTGTCCCCAGCACGCGATCACCATCGTCGAAAAAGGGGACCTCGCCTAGGCGTTCAGGAGCGGTCGAACTTCGGTGAGGAGGCGCTTGGCCGTCTCCTGCCTCGAACGACCGATGGGGACGAGCACGAGGTGTTCTGCTCCCGCGTTGATGAAGGCCTGTAGGCGCTCGGCTACCTGCTCGACGTTGCCGATGCACGCGACCCGCTCGATCATCTGGCCGAAGTCGCTCGCGTACGTGCCGCCAAGGAACTCGACGGCCGTCTCGCGTGCACGTGCCGGGTCGTCGTCGAGGCTGACGAACACGTATGCGAACCACTTGAATCCGGTGAGGTCGCGGCTGAGCCGACCGGCTTCGTCGCGGATGTTGGCGACCGATCGTGCATAGCGTTCGGGCGAGTAGAGGTACGGCATCCACCCGTCGCCGAGTCGTGCGGCTCGACGCATGGCGACAGGTTGACGGCCGGTAACAATGATCGGCGGGCCGCCGGGCTGCGCGGGCGCCGGGTGGATACGGATGGCGTCGTAGCGGTGGTGGAGACCTTGGTGCGTGACCGGCTCGGCGGTCCAAAAGGCGCGGAGAAGTTCGATGGCTTCGTCGGTTCGCGAGCCACGTTCGGTGATCGGGACCTCGCAGGCATCGAAGTCAGACGGGTACTCGCCGCCGACCCCGATGCCGATGGCGAGCCTGCCCTGCGCGGCGCGATCCAAATCGGCGATTTGCTTTGCGATCAGTGCCGGCGGGTAGAGGGGGAGTAGCAGCGTCGCTGTGCCGACGATCGCGGTGCTGGATTGTTCGACCAGGCGGGCGAGCCACACGATTGCTTCGGGCGACGGGTTGCGAGAGGCGACGTGGCCGCCCACCCACAATGACGCGACGCCGAGCGCTTCAAGCTCGTGGACTTCGGCAGCGGTAGGCGGCGCGACGAGTCCGATGGCAGACCGACCCGAGTGGGTACGGAGTTGCTGGGTCGCCTCGCCCGTCGGCTCGTCTCGGAGTGCCTCACTCGCGCTGGTGTTCACGACGACAGTCTCGCCGGACAAAGGTCACCCACGCCATCGGAGGTCTCAGTAGATTTCGGCGATGGCGACTCCGCAGACCGGCATCTTTGCGCAAGGTTCCCGCTCCCATCGACATCTCGAGTTCGACCTCGTGCCGGGCGCGACGCCGGAGTCGCTTCGAGCAATACTCGGAACGTTGCATCAGCCGTCGGTGTCGGCTGGTGGCGCGAATATCGTCGTCGGCTTCGGCGCCGACCTGTGGCGACGCGTCACCCCGTCGATCGTCCCCGACGCGCTTGGCCCGTTCCCGGACGTCGACAGCGTTCCGGTGTCGCAGCACGATCTGTGGGTGTGGATTCACGGCAGCGGCGAAGGCCTGATGTTCGATCTCGCGCGCGGCATCGCAGCGCTGCTTTCGCCTATTGCGACACTGGCCAGTGAAGTCGCAGGCTTCGTCTACCGTGAGGGTCGCGATCTCACCGGATTCATCGACGGTACTGAAAACCCGCCCCTCGAAGAAGCGTTCGCTGTCGCTGTCGTCGGCGCGGACGAACCCGGCGCCGGCGGATCGTTCGCAATCACCCAACGTTGGGTACATGACCTTGCCGCGTTCCATGCGCTGACTGTCAGCGACCAGGAGAAGGTGATCGGCCGTACGAAGGCCGACTCGGTTGAACTCGACGACAAGATCAAGGGTCCCAGAGCGCACATCTCACGTGTCGTCATCGAACAAGACGGCGAAGAGCTACAACTCTGGCGCCGCAGCGTCCCCTACGGAACCGTCACCGACCACGGTCTGTTCTTCGTTGCGTTCAGTGCCGACCCGTCACGATTCGAAAAGATGCTTCGCTCCATGTTCGGCCAAACAGCCGACGGAGTCCGAGACCGCCTGACCGAGTTCTCAACGCCCGCAGCAAGCGCCGCGTACTTCGTTCCATCGTTTGAGTCACTCGCCGAAGCACTCGCCTGACGGCCGCGACGCCCTTCATGCCTGAGCGAGAGCGCGCCGTTCCGCAAAGTGCTTCGTGCACGCCAGTCGCGAACTTCCTACTTGTCGCGTGTGAGTCGAGCCTGCTTCTGCGCCGCCTGCTTTTCGCCCTTCGCGGCGCGCTTTTCTTTCAATGACTTGCCTGGCTTTTTGGCCTCGGCAGAAACCTTCGATTTTTCACCCATGGATGCACCTTAGACGCGGCCGGGCGAACAGAGGTGCATCTACGAAAGCAGATTGGCGCTGGTAGTGTCCAATCCGTAGATCGGTCTCTGCTCCGAGGATTTCCTCGCCGCTCGTGATGACGCACCTCGTCACCCTCGCGGCAGCGAATGCGGAGGCGTCTGCTGTACGCACCGACCTGCTTCTCGGCGCCTCGTCATTTCACGCTGCACATGCGCGACCCGTGACGAGTCGCCACCTGTCGGTGCGCGTTGACGAAATGCGGCATCGCTGATGGCCGCGCTCGATCCTGGAGGTTGTCTTGTATGTCTCGTTCGTATGGCTTTTTGAGTAGCTATCCGCCGACGCAATGTGGCTTGGCCACCTTTACGGAGTCACTCCGCGCCGAGATCGAAAACCTCGGCTGCGATACCGGTGTTGTGCGCGTCTTGTCGCAGCGCGAGGCAACGACTGACGTGCATGTTGTCGCGCAGATGGTGCATGGCGAGGAACAGGCTGTCGAGAACGCAGCGCTCGCGCTCAACTCGTTCGATGTGGTCATCGTGCAACACGAGTTCGGTATATTTGCGGGCGACGACGGTGCTCAGGTGATCGAGGTCCTCGACCAACTGACGGCGCCGAGCATCGTTGTTCTGCACACGGTCCTCGTTGCGCCGACAGAACATCAACGCATCGTGCTCGAAGCGGTCGCTCGTCGCGCGACCGTTCTTGTCACGATGACGGAGACGGCGCGTCAACGCCTGGTTGCGTTCTATGACGTCGATGTGTCGAAGATCGTCGTCATCGCTCACGGCGCGCCCGATGGCGGCGTGAGAGCGCGGCGCGATCCGTTGGTGGCGGCTGAGCGTCCGGTGCTGCTGACCTGGGGTCTGCTTGGCCCCGGCAAGGGAATCGAGCGTGTGATCGATGCGCTTCCCGGCCTTGTTGACCTTGTTCCGCGTCCGCTGTACCTGGTGGTTGGCGATACGCATCCTCGCGTTGTCGAACGCGAGGGCGAGCGCTATCGCGACTCGCTCATTGCTCGGGCGCATCGGCTCGGCGTTGCCGACATGGTGTCGTTTCGGTCGGGCTATCTTGACGGAGCGTCCCTTCGAGCCATCACCGCGGCGGCCGATGTCGTCGTTCTGCCGTACGACTCGCGCGATCAAGTGACGTCGGGTGTGTTGATCGAAGCGGTAGCGGCGTGTCAGCCCGTGATCGCCACGGCGTTCGCGCACGCGGTCGAACTGCTCGCGACTGGCGCTGGCATCGTTGTCGATCACGATGACCCGACAGCGATGCTCGACGCGATTCGTCTCGTGCTTTGCGAACCTGCACAGGCGGCCGCCATGAGTGCTCAGGCCTCAGCGCTGTCGCCCGATCTTCTTTGGCCTGCTGTCGCAGCCAAGTATTGCGCGGTCGCCGCAGACATGCCCGAGGCTCGCGCCGCGGCGCTTGCATGATCGTCGCGAACGCACCGTTCGAGCATGTTGCTCGACTTACCGATGACATCGGCATGTTCGAGCACGCAGAGGGATCGCGTCCGCGTCGCGAGCACGGCTACTGCGTCGATGACGTCGCTCGCGCGCTTGTTGTTGTCTCGCGTGAAGCCGATCCCGCTCCGGAGCTGCTGGACCTCGCGCGGATCTACTTCGCCTTCCTCGCTCGTTCTCAAGTGCCCGATGGGCGCACGCACAATCGTCTCGGCATCGACAACGCATGGCACGACGAGCCAAGCGTCGACGACTGTTGGGGGCGCGCGCTTTGGGCGTTTGGCACGGCCGCAGCGCGGTCGCCTCTTGGCGACCTCAGCACGAGCGCAGCAAAGCATTTTGCGCTCGGCGCGCAACTCCGCTCGCCGCATCCGCACGCGATGGCCTTTGCCGCGCTCGGTGCAGCGGAGATCCTCAGCCGCCGGCCACGCGACCGGATCGCTCTCGACCTGCTCGCGGCAGTGCCTGCGGTGATCGGCCGACCTCGTATCGACGCCGATTGGCCGTGGCCCGAGGCGAGGCTGGCGTACGCGAACGCCGCACTTGCTGAAGCGCTGATCATCGCGGGGCAGTACCTGGGCGATCAACGACACCTTGACGACGGCTTGGCCATGCTGGCCTGGCTGCTCGACATGGAGACCGTCGACGATCACCTGTCGGTCACGCCTGTTGGTGGATGGACGCTCGGCGAGCCTCGCCCCGGCTTTGATCAGCAACCCATCGAAGTTGCCGCTCTGGCCGACGCGTGTGCACGGGCGTCGCTCCTGACCGGTGACGCCATCTGGGATACAGGCGTCGAGCGAGCGATCGGCTGGTTCTTGGGTGAAAACGACGCGCGCTGCGCGCTGTATGAGCCGTCGACCGGCGGCGGATGCGACGGGCTGCAACACGATGGTCGCAACGAGAATCAGGGTGCCGAATCGACGCTGGCTATGGTCGCCACATTGCAACACGCTCGGCGTGCAGTGCGGCGGTCGTGACCGTGACGCGCATATCTGTCGAGCGAACGGCGCACCGCTTACGACCCGACGCGCGGCGTGTGATTGCAAAGCTGTTCATCCCCGGTCAGGAGACGCTGATCGACGGCGAGTCGCGCGCTGGTTCGGTGATCGACCGCGTTCTCGCGCTCGACGACGCGCAGACCGCAGCCGCGCTCGACGAGGTCGTGACGCTGTTTGGCGACCGGCACGCTGACCTTCGGGCTCTTCTCCTCGAACACTTCTCGTTGGTCGCGCATCGCGTCGACGCAGACGAAGAGATTTCGATCGATCGCCAACTCCTCGTCGGCGCTTGCTTCACACAGGAGTGCGCGGTTGAGGCGGCGTCGGTGTGTAACCCATCGATGGTGCCTCACCCCGATCAGCGCAACCTGGCCAACGGCGAGTTGCGGTTTGTCATGAGCCTCCGAGCGATCGGCGAAGGTCATCGATCGGTCATCGAGTTCCGGACGGGCATCATCGGTGCTCTCGGCCAGGTGCTCATCGACGAGCCGGGCACGCCCATTTGCAGCGCGCGCCCCGAGCGGGTTCGTTATCAGCGCGATTTGTTTCATCGCGTGCTCGAGGAGATGGGTGAGGATCGATCGAGCGCGGCGTTCGTGCTCGACGCGCTGCCCGAACCGTTCGACGATGCCGAACTCGCTCAGGCCTTGCAGGCGCTGCGCGATCAGGTCGTGACGCGAGGTGATGCGGCCAAGACGATCGCTCGCATCAAGCGCATCGCTGACGCAAATTACCAAGTTGCGTTCGGAGAAGAATCGTCGATATCGCAACGCGTTCTGATGCCGAATACGCCGAGTGAGGTGCACGGTGTCGAAGATGCCCGCTTCGTACGCTTCACCGATGACCTCGGTGCCGGGACATACTTCGCGACCTACACCGCGTACGACGGCTCACACGTTGCGCCGCGCTTGTTGGCCACCGACGACT
>JAYUFA010000345.1:0-31903 GCA_043738925.1 Actinomycetota bacterium | reverse complement strand
CCGAGACGAATGTCATAGCCACGTCAGCGAACGACTAGCGTTCGGCGGAGCACACAGGCAATGAGAGGCGGCCCTCAGACGAGCAATCAGGGGCCACGCGCGCTGAGGCTCATTGAAGTATCACTTGTCCATCATCACCGCGAGCTCGCGGTGTCCGGGTCTTCAAAAAAGGATGACACGCGATCATGCTTGCGTGGCTGTTTCTCGGCGTTGACATCAAACTGCTGCTCATCAACGGCATTGTCACCGGTGCCGTGTTCGCGATCGCCGCGAGTGGTCTTGTAGTCACCTACTCGACGTCGGGCATCTTCAACTTCGCCCACGGCGCGATGGGCATGTTGTGCTCGTACGTGTACTGGGACCTGCGTTTCAACAACCACCACAAATACTGGTTCATCGCCCGCGACAGCGCGCTCCAGCACGCGTGGCCGGCGCCGCTGGCGCTCGGATTCGTGCTCTTCGTATTCGCGCCGCTGATGGGCGCGTTGATCTACCGGGTCATCATTCGCGGTCTCCAGGGCACCTCGGAGACCATCAAGATCGTTATTCCCATATCGCTGTTGTTGTTCGGTATCGGCCTTGCCGGTGTCACGTGGAAGAACAACCAACCGCACGCGCTCAAGCCCTTCTTCGGTCTGAGCAAGACCGTCAACGTCGGCGGCGTCACCCTTACCTACCACGACGTCACCATCGTGATTGTCTCGGTGGTCCTTGCGTTTGCCTTGCGGTTTCTGTTGTACAAGACCCGTACCGGCGTGTCGATGCGCGGCGTCGTCGACGATCGCTCGCTCCTCGAACTCAACGGAGGGCGGCCCGACGTTGCCTCGCAGGTCAGCTGGATGGTTGGCGTTTCCCTCTCGGGTCTCGCCGGCATCTTGATCGCGCCGTTCCAGGGTGGGTCGCTTTCGTCCACGCTGCTCACGCTGCTCGTCATCAACGCCTACGCCGCAGCCATGTGGGGGCGGCTACGAAGCCTTCCGCTCACCTACCTCGGTGCGGTCGTCATCGGCATCGCGACCCGAGCCGCGTTCGAAAAGCCCACCGGCATCATGCCCAGGACCTGGGACTGGCGAGGCAATCTGCGCGTCGCCGTGCCCATGATCATGTTGTTCATCGTGCTGCTTGTCCTCCCGCAGGATCGTCTCCGTGGCGCGGTGGTCTCGCGTACCCGCGAACGATTCACGCTGCCCGGTATGGGCCAGTCGGTGATCAGCGGCGGCGTGCTCATCCTCGTCGTGTTGATGCTGTCGCGCATCATGGCTGACGCCGCGGCCATCACCCTCGCCAACGGCATCGGCGCCGCCATCATCGTGCTGTCGCTCGTGCCCCTCGTTGGCTACGCCGGCGAAACCAGCTTCGCCACGATGGCGTTCGCGGGCATCGGCGGATTGACCATGTATCACCACGTGCAGCACACCGCGAACGCACGTGCCGGTATCACGCCCTATGTCATGGCGGTGCTCGTCGCGGCAGTCGTCGGGGGCGTCGTGGCCTTGCCCGCGCTGCGCCTGCGCGGCCTGTACCTCGCGCTGGCCACCGCCGCCTTCTCGGTCGCCGTGGAGAACATGGTGATGAAGGAGATCACGGTGTCACGCCGGATCTACCCCGTCACCCTGATCCTCATCGTCACGATCGGTCTTGCTTCGGCCTTTTACGCCTGGCGTGCGTACAAGGCGCGCGGCGCGTCAATCGCGCTTGCGATCGTCGCAGCTGTCCTCGCTCTTGCGATGACCAACTCGTGGCTCAAACACGAGAAGTGGTCGCCGCTGTTCAATGCCGGCAACCTCACCATTCCGCGCCCCCGCATGTTCGGCGTCGACTTCAAGCCGCAACGCAACTACCTGCTCCTACTCACCACGGTGTTCGCTCTGATCGGCATGGGGCTCGTCGCGCTACGGCGCAGCGCTTATGGCCGCCGACTCTCGGCGATGAAGGACAGCCCGGCGGCCTGCGCCACGCTCGGTATGAGCGTCGTCCGCCTGAAGCTGTCGGTGTTCATGTTGTCGGCCGCGATCGCGGGCCTCGGCGGTTGTCTCTACGGCGGCCAGATCGGAGCCATTTCGGCCGAGCGGTTCGGTTTGTTCGAGTCAATGGCCATGTTCATGCTCGTCGTGATCGCCGGCGTCGGCTATGTCAGCGGGGGCTTTGTGGGTGGCTTGCTGCACAGCGCGGTGTTCATCACGTTTCAGGGGATTCTCACCAAGCTCGGTCACGACTATTCGGCCTTTCACGGCATGTTCAAGTGGATCGCGACGATGATCGTGCCTATCGGTCCCGCGCTGGCCGGCATCGGCCTCGGCAAGAACCCAACCGGCTTCGTCAATGACTTCTTCATCGGCTACAAACCTGTCATCC
Organism: Actinomycetota bacterium; assembly: GCA_043738925.1. Taxonomy (GTDB): domain Bacteria; phylum Actinomycetota; class Acidimicrobiia; order Acidimicrobiales; family WLNW01; genus WLNW01. Next base: position 29,548 of record JAYUFA010000345.1, on the reverse strand, counting down.
GAAAGACCATGCCTATCTTTCTCGCCGGCTGTGCCGCCGAGGTCGTGATGTGGTGGCTGGCGCTCGAAAAGCACATCGGCAACTGGACCTTCGCGATCTTCACCATCTTGACGGTGATATTGCTGCCACGCATTGCGATGCTTCTCAAGCCGTCGGCGTTCGTTCCCCAGGACGTTCTCGATGCCCGAGCGGCAGAGACGCCAGCCGAGCTGATCGGCATCGACCGTTCGTTCACGGTGGCCGACAAGCGCCGGTTCGACACCATCTTGCAGCTACCGTCACGGCGTACCGAAGGGGCACGGTCATGAAGGCTCCGATCCTGAGTACTGAGGGCGTCACGGTTCGCTTCGGCGGCAATACCGCACTCAGCGACATGAGCGTCGATGCGATCGAAGGCGTGGTGACAGGCCTCATCGGCCCGAATGGCGCAGGCAAGACCACGTGCTTCAACGTGATCACCGGCCTGTTGCCACCAACCTCGGGCCGGGTTGTCCTCGACGGCACAGACATCAGTTCGATGCCGCCGCACAAGCGAGCCCGGCGGGGCATGGCGCGCACGTTCCAACGGCTCGAGTTGTTCACCTCGCTCACCGTGCGCGACAACATCAGGGTCGCCGGCGAGATCCGCAATACCTGGAAGCTCGTGGGCGGTCGCAGCAACGCGGCGGCCGATGCCGAACGCATCATCGACCTCGTCGGCTTGCGTTCGGTCGCCGACCGAGAGGTCTCCGAGATCCCTACCGGCACCGCACGCGTCGTCGAACTCGGCCGTGCGCTGATGACCCGACCAAAGGTCCTGTTGCTCGACGAGCCCGCCTCGGGCCAAACAGAGGACGAGACCGAGGCGTTCGGCCAACTGCTCATCAAGTTGGCTCGCGAGGACGGCCTGGCCATCTTGCTCGTCGAGCACGACATGGCTCTCGTCATGGACATTTGCGACCGGCTGTTCGTGCTCGACTTCGGGGTGATCATCGCGTCGGGCACACCCGCCGAGATTCGTTCGAATCGCACCGTGCTCGACGCATACCTCGGCTCCGAGAGCGAGTCGGCGTGACCTCCCCGCCAGCCGAAGACGCGCTCCTCGATCTGCACAACGTGCACGCGGCGTACGGCACCATCGAGGTGCTGCACGGCGTCGATCTCATCGTGCCAAAGGGCAGCGTGTTCGCGCTGCTCGGCCCCAACGGTGGTGGCAAGTCGACCACGCTGAAAGTGATCGCCGGACTGTTGCCTGCCACCCACGGTGAGATCAACATGGGCGGCCGCAAGGTCAACGGGGCGTCCGCCGACGAGCTTGCTCGACGCGGCCTGTGCTTGATCCCCGAGGGTCGAGGCATCTTCCCGAATCTCACCGTGCGCGAGAACCTCTGGATGATCACGCAGACCGGCGCAACGATGCGCGACATCGAAGACGTTGCGTACGCACAATTCCCGCGACTGGGCGAGCGTCGCAAGCAGCTCGCCGGGACCTTGTCGGGTGGCGAGCAGCAGATGCTCGCCATGTCTCGCGCCTTGTCGACCAACCCGGCGCTTTTACTCCTCGACGAGCTGTCGATGGGTCTCGCCCCCCTGATCGTGGGCGAGCTCTACGAGGCCGTCGCCCGATTGTCCGAGCAAGGCGTGTCGATTCTCGTTGTCGAGCAATTCGCCCGCACCGTGCTCGGCATCGCAGACTGGGCCGCAATCATGCTGCACGGTCGCATCACACGAGTCGGCCGTCCGGCCGAGCTCGAATCAGAACTGTCCACTGCCTACCTAGGTGATTGAAAATCATGACCATCACGAACACCGACCGCGCCGACCAGTTCAAAGGTGACATCGCGAAGATGAAACTCAAGACCGGTACCGAAGGCAAAGAGGGCGCTCTACAACTGTTGGGTGCACTGCTCATGGTGGCCGGCATCGTTGTGGCATTCATCTCGTGGCGTGCCTCACTCAACATCACCCCGTCGAAGGTGGGCTCGAACAGTGATTTGCTCGACGGCAACAGCTACAGCAATTTCGCCATCACCGGTCTGGCCGTAACAGTCACCGGCGCGGCGTTGTTCTTGCGCTACTCGTTGGCCAAGTTCCTCCGCGTGTGGCTGCTGCGCCAGATGTACGAAGGCCAGTCCCATATCGATCAGGTCGTTGAGGCCATCGGCCGCCGCTGAGCAACCAAGATCGGCTCCATGACCTCGTTCGACCTGGCCCGCGCTCGCGCTGAGACCTCGGGCTGTAGCACCGTTGCGCACTTCAACAACGCGGGCGCCGCACTACAGCCCGATGTTGTCGTCGATGCCGTAGTGAGCCATCTCTTACTCGAAGCCCGCATCGGCGGGTATGAAGCAGCGGACGCCGCGGCCACCCAAATCTCACATGCGAACCAGGCCGCAGCACTTCTGGTCGGCGGACACATGGACGAGATCTCGATCGTCGAGTCGGCAACGCGCGCGTGGACCAGTGTGTTCAACGCAATGCGGTTTCGTGAGGGAGATCGCCTACTCGTCTCGCGCGCGGAGTACGTGAGCAACGCGATGGCCATGTTGCGCGCTCGCCATAGGTTCGGAATCACCGTCGATCTTGTGCCCGATGACGAGCATGGCCAGATCGATGTTGACGCGTTGGCGTTGATGATCGACGATCGCGTACGGCTGATCGCGGTCACCCATGTTGGCACCCAAGGCGCCATGGTCAACCCCGCCGCGGCTGTTGGCCGCGTCGCGCGCGCTGCGGGCGTTGCCTTTCTTCTCGACGCATCGCAATCCGTTGGACAAATGCCGGTCGACGTCAACGACATCGGTTGCGACTACCTCGTGGCAACCGGCCGGAAGTTTCTCCGAGCTCCCCGCGGCACCGCGTTTCTCTATGTTCGCCGTGAACGGGTCGCAGATCTCGACCCCGACGTCTTCGACAACCATGGTGCCACCTGGAACGAGCCATTCGGCTATGTGCTCGATGCAACGTCTCGCCGCTTCGAGACGTTCGAGCAGCACATCGCCGGCCGCATAGGCCTTGGTGTCGCAATCGATTACGCGCGGGCATGGGGTCTCGATGCCATCCAGACGCGGGTGTGCGATCTGGCGGCGTCGCTGCGCGCCCAACTCGACGAGGTACCTGGCGTACGGCTGCACGACGTGGGCCTTGCGAAGTGTGCGATCGTGACCTTCACGGTCGCCGGCCATGACCCAGCTACGATCCGGGCCGCGTTGCGAGCGCAGCGACTCAACGTGTCGGTCACTGACGCGGGCTCAGCAATGTTCGACCTGCCGGCGCGCGGCCTCAGTCGCATGGTGCGGGCTTCTCCGCATTACTACAACGACGAGACCGAGATCACCCGCCTCGTCGAGGCGGTACGCGAACTCGCGTCGCGGTAACCATGTCTGTACTGAGCCTCGGGTTTCGGACTCGATTCAGAGGAAACTGAACCCCCCGATGCCTTGGGCGCACCAGTCATAGCAGACGGTTTCATACGGTTCGATGAGGCCGTAGGCAACCTCGCCATCGCACTCGTAGCGAGCATGAATATCGTCGAGGCCGGCGATGGACGACCGCACGTCAGGATCGTTCGTGTCGAACGTTTCCCCCGACACTACATTCTCGCCGACATATACCCCTTGCCAAATGTCGGTGCCCGGCGTGCCTCCGTTCGGGCCGCCGTACATGCCGCACCGGAGATATGCGACCTGCTGCCCCATCCGTTCGAAGGTCATGGTCTTCGTCTCGCCGTCGGCCATCAGCATGTCGATCTCACCACCGGCGAGGAGCTTCGTACCCGGTTCGAAGCTCAGGCGATGCGTGCGAGCCAGGATCGTGCCGGTGCCGGGTCGCTCATCACCGAGGTTGTAGAAAATGCGGTGCAGCCAGACCGACCAGTCCGCGAACTCGACCCATTGCCCGGACATCGCATGACTCGAGCCCATGTAGTGGCCCCGCCCGCCGACCCCGTCGCGCACACCCCAGTGATGATCACGTGAACCGAGGAATGTGGCCTCGGTGAGCTCGTGGCGCGTGCCACCCACGTTCACCCAGCCGACCTGATTGCCGAACGTCTCGTACCCGGCGGTCTCACCACCGACGCGTGCGTTCGTGATGTACCCCGGTGCGATCCGGTGAAAGACCGATCGCTTGGTGTCGAGCCAGCGAAGGTCATAGCTGATTCCGTATTCGTTCTCGTCGAGGGTGAGTCGCCATTCCTTGAACGGCTCGATGATCTCGAAGTTGATCGGGCCGACACGCATATCGAAGCGGTTCTCTCCCAACGACCGATGGGCGCGCACCGTGGTGTGCATGCCGCGATGGTTCACGATTGCGTAGGCCTCGGCGGTGTTGAGGTTCGGGTAGTAACCAAGGCCGACCATGACGAGCAGATCGCCCACGCGATCCTGCGCCGTGAACCACAGCCGCTCGTACGCGCGTGGATCGGTCGTCCACATCACGCGCATCGGCTGCGGATAGTTGTGCACGAGGTACTCGTCGATCCCCGTCATCGGTGCGTGCTCTGCTGATGCCTCAAACATCGTTGCCCCCTCGTCCGCGTGGCCCGACGCTAGACGCAGTGGCATGGCACTGCTCCCCTACTTCACGCGCCAAGACGCGAGACAACAGCGATCGAGCGGCGGGCCTTCAGATGGACCATGGCGAGCGCTCCAGCAGCAGCAGGAGCGAAGGTACCAAGGCACCGATACAGCAACGTGCCTGCAAGCGCGGCGTCGAGCGGCGCTCCGAAATGATGCAGCATCGCGGGCACAACCGCTTCAACCACCCCGATGCCGGCGGGAACGAACGGGATCCATGTGGCCACCATGCCGACGGCGGCACCAATCACAACGATGTCGAGTCCTACGTGCACGTCAGTCGCGATCAATGAGCACCACAGACACAACGTGTCGGTCAACGAATAGGCCGCCGCGACGCCCAACAACGCGATGCGACGACGAGGTGAGCCAACCGTTGCGACAAACGCCTCGTGCCACGCGGCGCCTTGGGCTCGACGCGTCTCGACCGAAGGGCGTGCTCGGCGCCAACGGATAAGACCAACGAGCTGCGCGATGCGCTCGGTGGCCTGCAGGCGCGTGCTCAACCCGACCGCACCGATGATGACCGCGAGCACAACGATCGACCCAAACGCCAACACGACCGACTCGTCACCGTGAATACTTCCGCGGATAAGCGCAACGATGACGCACACAAGGATGATCAACGGCGCCGTCAACGCGCTGAACCACTCGCGCAGCACAAAAGTCATCGTGACGTCTTGGCGACTCATGCCGCGGTGACGCATCTCGGTGCCGGCGATCACCAAACCTTCAACCGGCGACGCCGGGGTGAGCAGCCCGAAGCCCCACACGACGAGGCCGATCTCGACCGCGTCGAACGAGTTCAACGTGTGCGCGCCGACAGCGACGCGACGCATGTGCAACCCGATCAGCACATAGCTCAGCGCCTCGGCGGCGAACGCGACGGTGATCCACGGCACGCTCGCCGATCGAAACGCCGATGCAGCGGACCTGAAGCCACCGGCGGCGCGAACGATCACCCACAGCGCGAGCGCGCCGATGACCAGACCGACGATCGGACGTAGTCGACGCAGGACAGCCCAGCCCGTTGCGTCGATCATCGATGAGCGCCGCGTGTCCCGACGGACCGCGCACAGGGCAGGCAGTGATCTCGCAACGCACCGACCGCGGCGCCTTGTTCGTCGAAGAACTCTCGAAGCAGCGCCAACGAGCCAAGCGTCGTTGTCCACGACTGTGCTGCAGACGTGCAATCCGAGTCGTGCAGCAACACCGTCGCACCGGGACGCCACCCCTTGCGAACATCGTGCGCCACCGACTCAGCGGAGGCGGCCGAGCGCCAATCACGGCCCCAGGTCGACCACAAAACGGTCTGCAGACCGAGCGCCGCCGCAGACCGATGACCGGCCAGGCTCAGGTGCCCGTACGGCGGACGGAACCACGAAGGGCTCGCACCCGTGGCGTCGGCGATCACGTCGCGGGCGCGGCGTATGTCGTCGCGCACATCGTGCGGCAGACGCGCGAGGTGAGATCGATGGGTGTGGCCGTGAACGGCCACCTCGTGCCCTGCGGCAGCGACCTCAGCCGCCAGCGTCGGCGCGGCGGCGACCATCGAACCGAGCATGAAGAACGTGGCGCTCCAGCCAAGCCTTGCCAGTTCGTCGAGAATTTGCGGTGTAGACGCCGGGTCGGGACCGTCGTCGAACGTGAGCGCGACATGGTGGCGATCGCCGACACCGATGAGCGTTGGCCAGAACAACCGGCCGGCAACGGTGAGGTTCGCGGCCGACGGTATGGCGTGCGCCACAAGGGGCGCCGCTGCGGCAACGCCCGCGCCGATCGCAGCCGCGCGCCGCAACGTTCGTCGGTCGCTCACGGCTGCACGCTGCTGCGGAACGTACGCTCGGCCGAGTTCGACGTCCGCAAACGTTTCGCACGCGCTTGGTGTGCGATCGCCAACACTTCGATCGCGGGATCGTCCGCGAACATCGTCCGTGTGCTCTGACGCATCTGCTCGCGTTCCTCGCCGGGCTCGCTCAGCCGCTCGAGTGCGAAAATCAGCTCGGCCTTGGAGCGCGCATACCAGCTGACCCCCGCCTGGTTCATCGCCGCCGCGTTGTCACGGCCATGGCCCGGAATCGGACGATACGTGATCACCGGCAACCCGATCGTCATTGCCTCCAACGACGTAAGCCCGCCGGCGTTTTCGACCAACACGTCGGCCGCCGCCATCAACTCGGGCATCTTGTCGGTCCAGCCGAGCACGATCCCCTTCCCTGCGTCGCTCAACGCCTGCCGCAACGGCTCGTCCTCACCGCACACCGCGATGGTGATGAAGCGGCCATCGGACAAAATATCGTCGACGGTCTCGTCGACATCGCCGACACCCCACGAACCTGCGACAACCAACACCGCAATCTGGTCATTGCGAAGTCCGAGCTCGCGTCTTGCCTCCGCTCGATCAAGCGGCGCGCTGAACTTGGGGTGAACGAGTGGCCCCGGTGCCAGCGATCGACCAGGGCGGTGATCAAACGCCTGCTGTGCTGCCAGCGGGTGCACCGCAAGATGGACGTCGACACCGTCGTGCACCCAGAGCGCATGCACCGCAAAGTCGGTGAGGAACGTGACCACCGGCGCGTCGAGGCGCCCGGCCCGGTTGAGACGGCCAAGCACGAAGGACGAGATGGGATAGGTCGAGACAATGACGTCGGGCTCGAACGCGTCGATCCATTCCGCCAGCCGCCGTCGCGACAGGCGACTGTCGATCGGGACAAGCACCCAGGTCAGGCGGTGACCCCACCGATATAACACCTCGTAGCTCCACCGTGCGTGGCGGAGTTGGAAGAAGAAGGCGTGTCGCAGGAACCAGCCGATGCGCAAGGGAAAAGCGTCGAGGAACTCAACCACCGTGGTCTCACAGCCGCGCTCGTCAAGGCGCCGCGCAAGTTCGCGCGCGGCACCGTTGTGACCGCCGCCCATGCTCGCCGAGACGATGAAGACCCTCGTTGGCTCGTCGCCGGGCTTGTCGCTGCGACGAGCAGACCCCACCGCGGGTTGCACCGTCCTCGTTGGCCGTTGCCGAAGTCTGTTGGCTAGGGTCCGCCAGTGGGCATCTCCTTGGCGCTTGTCGCCGCGCTGGCTTTCGCGGTCGCCTCGGTGATGCAGCAGCACGCCGCCATGCACGCGTCGGTACATTCGAACGAGTCGACGACTCGCCTGCTGTTGCACTTGGTCCGCGATCGCGTATGGCTCCTCGGCACCCTGGCCGATCTTGGCGCCTACGGGTTGCAAGCTGCTGCACTGGCGTTCGGGCAATTGTCCTTGGTGCAACCGATTCTCACTCTTGGTCTCGTTTTCGCTCTGCCGCTCAGCGCCCGCATACAGCACCGCCGACATGGTCGACGCGAATGGGCCGCCGCCGCGGCCGTGGCTCTTGGCGTCGGCGTCTTCGTCGTCGTGGCGCAACCTAGCGGAGCCACCACCAGCATCGACCGCGGCGACTGGATCGCGGCGTTTGCTTTGTTCGGACTGCCGGCCGTCGCGTTCGCGTTCCTGAGCCGGGTCACGGCGTTGCCTCGTCGCCGCGCCGAGCTGTTGGCCCTCGCCGCCACCCTCACGTATGGCCTGACTGCTGCGATGACCAAAGCGACGGTCGACCGGTTGTCCGTCGGCATCGGCGCCACGTTGTGCAGCTGGTATCCGTACGGTGTCATCGTCGGCGGCTACTTCGGTCTCGTGCTGATCCAACGCGCCTTCCAGGTTGCGCCATTGTCGGCCTCGCTGCCCCTACTCACCGTGTGCGAGCCGGTGGTGGGCGTTGCCTTGGGACTCTTGTTGTTCGAGGAGCACCTGTCGATCGGCGGTGCGCGTCTCGTCACTATCGTAGCGTCGCTCACGGTCATGGCTGTCGCGGTGATCGTGATGTCGACCGCTCACGAGACTGCCGACCGCGTGTCCGTATTGCCGGATTAGGGTCCCCGGTATGGCCACTCGTACAGCTCGAACTCGACCGAAGTCACCGACCACGCTGGCCATCGATATCGGCGGCACCGGGCTCAAGGCGTCGGTGCTCGACGCGTCGGGCGCCATGCTCACCGACCGGGCCCGCGTCGAGACCACGTATCCGGTCTCACCGACCCAGATGGTCGAACAGCTCGCCACGCTCGTCGCCCCTTTGCCTGCTTTCGAACGCATCTCGGTCGGCTTTCCGGGCGTCGTACGCGATGGCCGCGTGCTGACCGCGCCCCACTTCGTCACAGTCGGCGGACCGGGCACCAAGGTCGACCCGGACCTACAGACGCAGTGGACCGGGTTCGACCTTGCGGGCGCTCTCTCGACGCAACTCGCCAAAGCGTGTCGCGTCCTGAACGACGCCGACCTGCAAGCGCTCGACGTTGTCACCGGCACGGGCGTCGAGGTGGTCATCACCTTGGGTACGGGCTTCGGCTCAGCGGTCACCCAAGACGGCCGGCTGGGCGCGCATCTTGAACTCTCGCAACACCCGTTTCGCAAAGGCGAGACCTACAACCAGCAGCTCGGCGACGCGGCGCGTTCGCGCATCGGTAACGACAAGTGGAATCAACGACTCCGGCGCGCGATCGCAACGCTGCAAACGTTGTTTCTCTTCGACCATCTGTACCTCGGCGGCGGGAACACTCGCCACATCACGCTGGCTCTCGCCGACAATGTCACGATCATCGACCCGAACGCTGGGTTGCTCGGTGGCCTGCGACTGTGGCAACTCGACGACACCGGCGTGAGCTCCTCGAAATGAGCACCCGATGACCGACCAACCTGCCACCATCGTCATCGTCGGGGCAACCGGTGACCTCACGCGACGATTGCTCTTCCCTGCGCTTCACCGTCTCTTGGCGTTGGGTCGATTGCCGATTGACACGCGCATCATCGGCTACGCGATCGACGAGATGACCACCGACGCGTTCATCGCACATCTCCACGACGGTGTCGAACAATTCGGCGGCGGCGCCGATGCGAAGGCGTGGGCCGCCATCTCGGCGAATACCACCTACGTCAGTGGCAACGTCGACGCCGCACACCTGGCCACGCTCGCGCCGATGATCAACGGTCCCGCATTGTTCTACCTCGCATTGCCGCCCGCGTTGTTCGGCCCGGCGGCCGACGCACTCGGCGCGGCCGGACTCGCCGATCAAGCAAGTGGTTGGCGCCGCCTCGTCATTGAAAAGCCGTTCGGCACCGACGTCACGACTGCCGCCGCGTTGCAGGCGCAGCTCAGTGTGCACTGGAGCGAGCAACAGCTGTTCCGCATCGATCACTTCCTCGGCAAGGACACGGTGCAGAACATGCTCGTGTTCCGCCTCGCGAATCGCTTTGTCGAGGCAGTGTGGAACGTTCACAACGTCACCCAGGTTCAGATCACCGCGTCCGAGACGCTCGGCCTCGAAGGACGCTGGCGCTATTACGACAACGCCGGCGCGCTGCGCGACATGATCCAAAATCACCTCATGCAACTCTTTGCGCTCACTGCGATGGAACCGCCGTCGGTATGGCAACCCGAGGTGCTGCGCGAGCACAAGGTCGAAGTGCTTCGAGCGGTGAAGACCCTCGCTGTCGACGAGGTCGACACCGCCGCGATCCGCGGCCAGTACGGCGCGGGCACAGCCAACGCAACCGCAGTCGTCGGGTACGTCCAAGAGGAGAACATCGCGGCCACGTCGACCACCGAGACCTACGCCGCGCTGCGGCTCCAGGTCGACAACTGGCGTTGGCAGGGCGTGCCGTTCTATTTGCGAAGCGGCAAGCGGATGTCGTCCAACGTCACCGAAATCGCGCTCGAGTTGCGGCCACCGCCGACGAACCTCTTCGACCCAACGCACGAGGCCGACACCAACTGGATCGTTCTGCGGCTACGGCCCGATGAGACGATCGAAGTGCACGCCGTGGCCAAGAAGGCCGGCCTGGGGCTCGCGACCGAACAGATCGTGTTGTCGGCCACCGACGCCGATGCCGGCGGCGCCGAGTACTCGGCATATGAACAACTCTTGCTCGACGCATTCGCCGACGACCGGAGCTTGTTCATCCGTGGCGACGAAGCCACCGAAGCATGGCGCATTGTGCAGCCTGTACTCGATCGTTGGGCGGGGGGCGGTGAGCCCGTCGTATACGCGTCGGGCACCGATGGTCCGGCCGCTCCCCCGGGGTTCTTCGTCGCGCAGCACGCGTGGCGGACCTACACCCCGTGAGCACCGCCACTGCATCGAATCTGCCGAGCCCCGTCGAGGCGTTCGGCGCGCCGGGAATCGGTCCCACTTTTGCGGCAGGCGACAAAGACATGGTCACCACGAGCCTCGGTTCGAGCCGCGTGTGGGCCACCATCGGTGCGGGTGTGCTCAACGAGGTGTTCTGGCCGACCACGAGTCGGCCGCAGCTCCGCGATCTCGGCTTCCTCGTGACCGGCACCGGCTACTGGAGCGAAGTCAAGCGAACTGCGTCGTACACGATCTCGACACCGGATGACGCGATTCCGCTGCCCACTATCGTGCATCAGCATGAGCATTTTCAGCTCGTTCTGCAGATCGTGTGCGATCCCGATCGCGACGCTGTGGTGATCCGCTATCGGCTCGATGGCATCGGCACGCAAGCCGACCCGGAGCTGCGGTTGCACGTGCTTGCGGCACCGCATCTCGGTGGAACGGGGCACCACAACACGGGGTGGATCGAACACGGGGCGCTTCACGCACGCCATGACCACGAGCACCTCGCGATCGTCGCCACACAACCGTTCGCGGCCACGAGCGTGGGCTTCGTCGGCGCGTCCGACGGTTGGCAGGATCTCGCGCAGCACGGTGTACCTACCTGGTCGTTCGACACCGCGACCGACGGCAACATCGCACTGTTCGCGACGCTCGCCGAACATACCGGCGAGATCGCGCTGGCGTTCGCGACCTCGTCGCCGGGAGCGCGCACGCTCGCGGGCGCGGCGCTCTCCATGGGTTACGAAGAGATCGCCCAGCAATTCAGCGCCGGCTGGGGCATGTGGGCTGCCACCTTGCCGGCGTTCTCCGAGACCACCCCCGAGCGCGCACGACTCGCGCGCACGTCGGCCATGGTCATCAAGACCCACGAGGACCGCACGTTCCCCGGTGCAATCGTGGCCAGTCTCGCGACCCCCTGGGGTGCGGCACACGACGACCCTGGTGGCTATCACCTGGTGTGGCCACGCGATTGCGCCGAGACAGGTCTGGCGCTCGCGGCCATTGGGCTCGGTCGCGATGCGCGGTGCACGACGATGTTCCTTGCCGCAACACAAAGCGAAGACGGCTCGTGGCCTCAAAACTTCACACCTGGCGGCGAACCCTATTGGACCGGGCACCAACTCGACGAGACCGCACTGCCGGTGATTCTCGCCGTGAAGCTCCTCGAACTCGGACTCGTCGCGCATGACCATCGCAGCATGGCCACCATGGTGCGCAAAGCGGCGCGCGCGCTCGCCGCATCCGCACCGTTCACCGACCAAGACCGATGGGAAGAAACAGCAGGCCTGAGTCCGTTTACGCTTGCGGCAACCATCGCCGCGCTCGCCGGCGCGGCGAGCAGCGGATGGCTCGATCGCGACGACGCTGCGTATGCCCTCTCTTTGGCCGACTGGTGGAACTCGCGGGTCGAGGAGCTCTGCTATGTGAGCGACGCCCCGATCGATACCACCTACGGAACCGCGGGGCACTACGAGCGCGTCGCGTTGGCGTCCGAGGGCGGCACGCGAGGTTCGATCGTGCTCGCCAACCGAGCGGGGCAACAGTTCGAGGTCGAACGCCTCGTCGGACTCGAGTTCCTCGCGTTCGTTCGTTATGGCCTACGTGCGCCGACCGATCAACGCATCGTTGACACCGTCACCATCGTCGATGGCGAACTGCGACGCGACACGCCCGGCGGCCCGCTGTATCACCGGTATCAAGACGATGGCTACGGAGAGCACGACGATGGGTCGCCGTTCGACGGCAGCGGCATCGGCCGCCTATGGCCGCTCTTGACAGGTGAGCGCGGCATGTACGCCTACGACCTCGGCGCAGATACCGGGCCCTATCTCGACGCGATGGTTGCGTCGACATCGATGGCCAACCTCCTGCCGGAACAGGTGTGGGACAGCGCTGCCATCGTGAGCCGTCGCCTCGCGCCGGGCCGCCCGAGCGGCAGCGCCACGCCGCTCGTCTGGGCGCACGCCGAGTACCTCAAGTTATTGATCGCGTCGACCCGCGGGATACGTGCCGATCGCCTCGAGGCAGTCGCCACCCGATATAGCCGGCGCGTCGACGCCGACACCGCACACATCCGCGGCGAGCGGTCGCTCTCCACGACTGCTGCGACATTGGTCATAGAGGCGTCTCGACCGTTTCGCCTCCATTACGGTACCGACGAGTGGAATCTGCCGCACGATATCGACTCGGTGCCGCTCGGGCTCGGCCGTCATGGCGCGCACATCAGCCGTGCCGATCTCGATCCGTCGGTCACGACGATCAACTGGACCACGTTCGATCTCGCATCGGCGTCGTGGGACACCGTCGAACATCGCATTACCCTTCGTTGATCGCGGCCCGTAAGTCGCAGCCCACGACAACGCTGCTGCGCAGCCCAGGGAATCGCGCGTGCTGATACGGCTACTGCGCGACCACCTTGGTCGCTATCGACGAGCGTTGATTGCCGTGGTCGCGCTGCAGCTCGTGCAGACGACTGCCACGTTGTACCTTCCCAGCCTCAACGCGAACATCATCGACAAGGGCATCGCGCGGAACGACCACGCGTACATCTTGCACACCGGACTCGTGATGCTCGGCGTGACGCTCGTGCAGATCGTGTTCGCTGTCGCCGCGGTCTTCTTCGCGTCGCTCGCAGCGATGGGATTCGGGCGTGACGTGCGCCGGAACCTATTCCATCAGGTCATGGGGTACTCCGCGCGCGAGGTCAACGGGTTCGGCGCACCCTCGCTCATCACACGGATCACCAACGATGTGCAGCAAGTGCAGATGCTCGTGGTCATGGGCGGCACGATGCTCGTCGCGGCGCCGCTCACCATGATCGGCGGCGTGATCATGGCATTGCGCGAAGACATCGGCCTGTCGGCCATGTTGCTCGTGAGCGTGCCTGTCCTCGTCATCGCCGTGGGTCTCGTCGTCACCCGCATGGTGCCGCAGTTTCGACGTATGCAAGAACGCATCGACACGGTCAACCGGGTGCTGCGCGAGCAGATCATCGGCATGCGCGTGGTGCGCGCGTTCGTCCGTGAACCCGACGAGGTGGCCCGATTTGGGCGAGCCAACGCCGAACTCACGATGACCTCATTGCGCGCGGGTCGGCTCATGGCGTGCATGTTCCCTGCGGTGATGTTCACGATGAACGTGTCGATGGTGGGTGCCGTTTGGATCGGAGCGAACCGCATCCACGAGGGCAAGATGCAGATCGGCGCGCTCGTTGCGTTCCTCAGCTACCTCGTACAGATTCTCGGCTCGGTCATGATGGCCACATTCGTCGTCATCATGATCCCGCGTGCCTCGGTGTGTGCCGATCGCATCAGCGAGGTGCTCACGACGCAAACATCGGTGGTGCACCCAGCTACGCCGGTCACCCAGCTGAACCTGCGCGGCTCGCTCGACTTTCGCGACGTCAGCTTCCACTATCCAGGTGCCGACGCACCGGTGTTGAGCAACGTGTCGTTCCGTGCAGTTGCCGGCCAGACCACCGCGATCATCGGCAGCACCGGGTCGGGCAAAACCACGCTCTTGCACCTCGTCCCGCGTCTGTTCGACGCTACGGCGGGCTCGGTGCTGGTCGACGGCGTTGATGTGCGCGACTTGGCGCCTGAATTGCTGTGGGATCGCATCGGGCTCATTCCGCAGCGCCCATATCTGTTCTCCGGCACGGTGGCCACGAACCTACGATTCGGCCGCAGCGACGCCACCGACGCCGAGCTTTGGGAGGCGCTCGAAATCGCCCAGGGCGCCGACTTCGTACGCGCCATGTCAGGTGGCCTCGACACGCCCATCAACCAGGGAGGCACCAACGTGTCGGGTGGGCAACGCCAACGCCTCGCCATCGCTCGCGCGCTCGTGCACCGACCCGAGATCTACCTGTTCGACGATTCCTTCTCCGCACTCGACCTCGCGACCGACGCGCGTTTGCGCGCCGCGCTCGGCCCGTACACCGCCGACGCCACCGTGCTCATCGTGGCGCAACGCGTGTCAACCATTCGCAACGCCGACCAAATCCTTGTGCTCGAAGATGGTCAAACAGTCGGCCTCGGCACTCACGCCGATCTGCTCGCAACCTGCCCGACCTATGCCGAGATCGTCGCTTCACAGATGACCGAAGAGGACGCAGCGTGACCGAGCACAACGACGCGGCGCGCGACCAGGTCGCGCGGACCCGAGCGATCGCACCACCGGGACCGGCGGGCCGCATGGCCCTTGCGGGTATGCCCGTCGAACGATCGGACAACTTCGGCCAGTCGGCGAGACGCCTGCTGGGTCGCATGCGACCCGAGCGTGCGGGCGCGGTTGGAGTCATCACGCTCGCCGTATCGGCGGTCACGATGTCGGTCATCGGTCCCAAGATCCTCGGCCATGCCACCAACATCCTCTTCGACGGCATACGCCACAAAGGCGGGCGCACCAGCATTGACTTCGGCGCGCTGCACCACACGCTGCTCATCGCCGCGGCGTTGTACGTCGCGTCGGCGATGCTCCAGTGGCTTCAGTCGTACATCCTCGCCGGCGTCGTGCAGCGGACCATGCTCCGGCTACGAGCCGACGTCGAGGACAAGCTCAATCGTCTGCCGCTTCGTTATGTCGACCGCCAACCGCGCGGCGATCTGCTGAGCCGGGTCACCAACGACATCGACAATGTCGCACAGAGCCTGCAGCAAACCCTTTCGATGGCGCTCACGTCAACGCTCACACTTGTCGGCGTGCTCGTGATGATGTTCGTCATCTCCTGGTTGCTCGCGTTGGTTGCCCTCATAACGATCCCGCTGTCGCTGCTCACCGTCAAGCTGATCACCAAGCGCTCGCGCACCCGGTTCATCGAACAGTGGCGCCACGTTGGCGCGCTCAATGCCCATGTCGAGGAAGTGTTCACCGGACACGCGCTCGTCAAGGCGTTCGGTCGCCAAGCCGACGTCGAGCAACACTTCGACAACGAGAACGAGAAGCTCTACGAGGCCAGCTTCAGCGCACAGTTCATCTCCGGCACCATCCAGCCGGCGATGATGTTTCTCGGCAATCTCAACTATGTCGCGATCGCGGTGATCGGCGGTCTGCGCGTGTCGTCGGGCGCGATGTCGTTGGGCGACGTGCAGGCCTTCATCCAGTACTCGCGGCAGTTCAGCATGCCCCTCACGCAGCTCGCGTCGATGGCCAACGTCTTGCAATCGGGCATTGCTTCGGCCGAGCGCGTCTTCGAGTTGCTCGACGCGCCCGAGGAGGTCGCCGAGACAAACACCGGCGCGACCGCTGTCACGCGCGGTCGCGTCGAGTTCGATCGCGTGTCGTTCTCGTATCGACCCGACACACCGTTGATCCACGATCTATCACTCGTCGCCGAGCCGGGGCGCACCGTCGCGATCGTCGGGCCGACCGGCGCCGGCAAGACCACGCTCGTCAACCTGCTGATGCGATTCTACGAACTCGACGCTGGGCAAATTCTGTTGGACGGCCGCGACATCGCGACGATGACGCGGCGCGAGCTACGCAGTCACATGGGGATGGTGCTTCAGGACGCGTGGCTGTTCGGCGGCACGATCAAGGAGAACATCGCGTACGGCAACCTGACGGCGTCGGAGGACGACCTCCTCGCGGCCGCCAAGGCCACCTATGTCGACCGCTTCGTTCGTTCGTTGCCCCACGGTTACGACACCGTGATCGACGACGAGGGAAGCAACGTGAGCGCGGGTGAGCGCCAACTCATCACCATCGCGCGAGCATTCCTCGCCGACCCCACCATCCTGATCCTCGACGAAGCCACGAGCTCGGTAGACACCCGTACCGAGGTACTCATCCAACGCGCAATGGCGGCGCTGCGATCGCAACGAACGAGCTTTGTCATCGCGCATCGCCTCTCGACGATCCGCGACGCGGACACTATCCTGGTCATGGACGCTGGCAGCATTGTCGAACAAGGCAACCACGCCGAGCTTCTGGCGCGTGGCGGCGCGTATTTCACGCTGCACAACGCCCAGTTCGCCGCACCTGCGGCTGATATCGCCTGACGCCCTCCGCGGCGCGGGCCCTGCAATCGAGCTTCCCCTCCTGCAGCGCCCGAATGAAGGCGGCATCACATGTGCTCGCACACCAACCTCGATTCGATCGAACGCGCCCTGCGTTCCACCCCGCGAACCCATCGCCGTATCCGCGTCGCTGCTCTCACTGCAGCCTTCTCGCTGGTGCTGCTCGCCGCGCCGGTCAGCGCAACCACTGGCGTGGCCACGGCCGCCAACTTCACGGCGCGCGCTCCCCGCATGCCTCGCACACCAGCCGTGCACGCCACGCCGCGTCAAGGCTCGCCACTGCCCAGCAATGCGTCTGCCCTCGTCGACCACGGCGGCAAAATCATGGCCATCGTGCATCCGTACGCGATCTGGTGGGGTTCGGCGGCAAGCTTTCCTGCCGATGCCGTCAGCGGAACCACCGCGTTCTTCAATGGCCTCGACGGATCGCGATATCTGCGGCTCGCCACCGAGTACCTGCGAGGCGCCACCCCGCGCGTCACATCGGTCACCAACCTTGTCGATGGCAGTGCCCCGCCGCGCGCGGTCACTGCGGCAACACTGGGCGCGGAGGTCGCCAAGGTGACGCACCAGGCGCCCGATCCACTCGGGATCTATTTCGTCTTCACGGCGAACTTCCCAACCGGTGCGGCGTTCTGCGCTTGGCATGCGGCCGCGTCCATCAGTAGCGAACGCATCGCCGTGGCATACATGCCGAACGTGGCGGCGGCCAAGGGTTGCGATCCGGGTGATGTCGTTCACGCCAACGCGCAGTCAGCCGGCACGCGTTCGTTGGTCAACGTCACCGCGCACGAGTTGCTGGAGGCGATCACCGATGCCGACCCGGGCACACGGACCACCGCCTGGATCGACGCTGCCGGTGCCGAGATCGGCGACAAGTGCGCCTGGCAGTTCACGGCTCCCGTGACGCTGTCGAACGGCACCCGGTGGCAACTCCAAAAAGAGTGGAGCAACGCGAGCGGTCGCTGCGAGCAGGGATAGCAGAGCGCGCCGCTCGGCCGAAATTCGTCTGAGCGGCGCGCGGTCTCTGTTCAGGGATCCGGTGGCATCGAGAAGGTGAACATACGCCGGGCGTCGATGCGGGCGTACTGCGGACCCCCGTCGAGGAACTTCTCCCAATCGGCGCCGTAGCGCGGTACGTAGATGTCGAGCAGCGTGCGACGGAACCCGGCGTGCTCCGGCGCTTGCACATCGATCGTTGCCGCGCTGCCGTGCACGGTCACCGCCAATTCCTCGCCGGGCAGATGCGTGGCACTGACCGAGGGCCGAGCGGCGATGTGACGAAACCGCACCGAGGTCGGCGACGACCCGAACCAGAACTGACCTCGATAGAAGATTCCGTCGACCGGCCCGGCTATCGGGCGGCCATCGGCAGTGGTTGTCGCGAGCACCAGCAGACACATACCCGTCAACCGTTCGACCAGTTCAACAGCAGTCAGCACTCGGTCAGCGGTGATCACCTCGTGCAGGTGCTCACCGGCCGACGCCATGCTCCTATCGAGCATGGCTTGCAGGGTGGCCAGATCATCCATGGTTTCGTGCACGGCAATCGTTGCTCCCGTCGGCTTGGCGATCTGGCGCCTGGGCGAATCGGCACCGATGCCATATCGTGGTGCGGTGGCCGACACGAAGCAACCACATCGCCCCGTGGCGGGCCGATCGCCGAGCGAACGGTCGCCACAACCGCACGTCACGCTGATCACACTGGCCGTGGCCATCATCATCGTGACGGTCGACCAGCTGACCAAATCGTGGGCCGGCCATCGGCTGTCGGGCGGCCGCTCGATCGAGTTGGTGGCCTCCGTACGCCTGATTCTCACCTTCAACAGCGGCATGTCGTTTTCGCGCGCGCGTGGGTATGGTCCGGCCATAGCCGTGTTGTGCATCGTCGTCGTCATTGCGCTATTGCGCAATGCACGTCGGGCAGCGTCGCGTGGGACGGTTCTCGCATCGGCGCTGGTCATCGGTGGCGCGCTCGGCAACGTGGTTGATCGCGCGTTCCGACCGGGCGGCGGCCTCTTCGGCGGTCGCGTCATCGACTTCATCGACGTGCCGCACTTCGCGGTGTTCAACGTGGCCGACACGGCCATCAACGCGGGCGTTGCACTGTTCGTGCTCGCCGCGTGGCGCCAACGCCACGGCGAACGCGTCACCGCCGGACCACGCCCGCGACACTTCACCTATCCGCGCGAGTCCTGATGCTCAAACCTTGGCGATCTCACCCGGCTCGTGCAGCCAGGGAGTGTGACACAGTCCAATGAGAAGCCCGTCGGGGCCGAGTAGTCGGGCAATTATTTGACCCCACGGCTCGGTACGTGCGCCGTGAAGCAACTGATGGCCCGCTGCTTCGAGTTCGGCGGCGGCGCTGGCCACATCGCCCACCTCGAATTCGATCGTGGCTTGCGGGACCGGAACCATATCGGGCCACGTCTGCGTACCGAAGCAGGATTGCGCGGCCGCCGTGAGCGGCCATACCCCGAGGTGTTTCACGCCACCGAAACCGTCGACGGCGACGTAGTCACCGGCAACGGTCTCGAGCGGTAGCCCCAGCGCGCCCTGATAGAAGGCCCTGGCCACTGCGGGGTCGCTGACGATTGGCGCAAAGCCCGCAACGAAGAGGATGTCCATGGCACATTTCTACCTTGCGGACCGACGGGTGTCTTGTACGAAACGGTCACGACCGCCCGGCCATCTCGGTCGGCGTACGACCAGTAAGCAGCTGGCAATCTCGCACCAGATGCGACTGGTCGAAGTAGCCAGAACGCGCCGCCAGAACACCGAGTGACGAGCGTGCGTCCACGTCGGCCAAGTCCGTGAAGCGGCCAAGACGAATGATCCGTTCGTAGAACTTCGGGCCGTAGCCCATCGCGTTGGCGAAGCGCCGGCGCAGCTGGCGAGGGCTCAGCGTCAGGTCGCCCGGAACCCCGCTCGCCGACCGCAGCGAAGCAATCACATCGGCCAACAGCGGATCGGGCAGCCAACGCGTCGGCATCGCGTCGACCACGGTCCCCACGAGCGCGGCGGCGATAGCGCCTTCGCCCATGGCACACTCCAGCTGCTCTTCGAGGCTGCGTTCCTGCGCGCTCGATAGCAGCGAAGCGAACCCCACACTGCTATCGGCAATCGTCTCGACGGACGCCGCCGTAAGCACGTTGGTCACCCCGGGGCGCAGCCGCACGCCGACAACCGTCGACCCCGGGCGCAAAACCACGGTGTGCGCCGTCGTGTCCGGTCCCGCGATCCACGGTGGGCGACCGAACATCCACATGAGGTCAACCGCACCATCGGGAACGATCACCGACGGGCCAAGAACAGTGCGTGACCACCATCCCTCGGCGACGACGGCCCCGGCCCCGGTGAAACGCGCGGTCAGCGGCGGGCCGAGCACGATCTACAGCTCGCCTCGTCGAGCAGCCGGGTGACTGCGTCGCGCGTCGATTTGGCTTGTGGGGTCACGGTCTGCGACCGAGGAAGGCGAGCAGTTGGGTTTGTACATCAGCGTCGGCCGGGACCTCCACGCGAGGACCGTACTGGCCGCTGTTGCGCAGGATCTCGTCGAGCGGTCCGATGCCCTCGAACATGCGGGCAACTTCGTCCGGGTCGAGCCGCTCGTCGAGACCGACCGAGCGCGCGAGATCCCACGTATGCACCAGCACGTCACCGAAGACGAACATCGCTATGGCGTCGTCGAGCGCGTGGCGTCCGGCCATTGGATGATCGAAGACGCGCTCGTGCACTGCTGGGTCGTCGAGCACCGCTTGTATGCCCGCGCGGAGCGCACGCCACGCACCTGCCGGATCGTCGTCGACCGGAGGTCCACCGGCCAATTCGACACCGGCGCCGGCTGCGATGAGCGCCGGCATCCACTCGACCATGTGTCGGACGATGTCACGGGCGACCCAGCCCGCGCAGGGCGTAGGGTTCTCCCACGCTGCGGTCGTGACCGCGTCGGCCCGCGACGAGAACGCATCGGCCAATCGACGGAATCGCACTGCTACCAAGTCGGTCATCCGGTCATCTTCGCACGACGACGCCAAGAGGTTCGGCGGATAGGTGAAGCGTCAAGGGCGCGCCGTCTAGAATTTCTTGCATCAAGGGGGATTGCATGGCGGATACGGACAGCCTCACCGACGACGCGCTCGTCGAACGGTTTTCTCACCTGATGGTCGATCGCAATAAAGCAGGGCTACTGCGCGGGTGGCTCGCGCATGAGTTGCGTATGAACCGCTGCGCGGACTGCGGCCACTGGCACCATCCGCCGCGGCCCATGTGCCCAGCGTGCTGGTCGTGGAACGTCTCGCCGACCACCGTGAGCGGCTTGGGTCGCGTGCACCTGCTGATGCGGCTGCATCAGGGCCCGCCGGCTCCCGGAGTCGACTACGCCGAAGGGCCGTATCCGGTGGTGACCGTGGAACTCGACGAACAGCCCAACCTCCGCTTCACGAGCACGGTGATCAACAGTGCACCCGACAAGATTGCCATCGGCATGCGCGTGAAGCTTGCGTGGATCGAACGTCACGGCGCGCCGTTCCCGGTGTTCGAGCCTGCGCCCGAAAGCGAGGTACAGGCATGACGCGCAACCCGATCAAAGACCAAGTGTCGTTCGTCGGTGTTGGCACCACTGGCTTCACGCGCACCAGCGATCACTCGTCGTTGGCACTCGCGCTCGACGCGTCGACGCGAGCCATTCGCGACGCCGGTCTTGACAAGGCCGACATCAACGGTGTCGTGTCGGTCGGCGAACCTGGCGCGCCCGGCCCCGAGGTGCTCGCCACTGCGCTCGGCCTCACCAACGTCACGCACTTCACGAAGCCCACGCCGGTGGTGATGAACTCCATCGTCGACGCTATGAACGCGATATACGCCGGTTCCTGCGACACCGTGCTCGTGTGCTCGTCGATGTTGCGCGCACCGTGGAACTCGCGCAGCGCGGCCAACGACCCGTTCCGGCGTCACCTCGGCGGCACGATCGGTGGTGGCATTCCCGAGACCATCAACATGGCACCCGCATACACGGCGTGGGCCAGTCGTTACATGCACGAGTACGGCGTCGGCAAAGAACCGTTCGGTCGCATCGCGGTCAACATGCGTACCAACGCCGCGCAGAACCCGATCGCCGCCATGCGCGCACCGATCACGCTCGACGACTACTACGCCGCGCGGATGATTCGCGAGCCGTTGTGTCTTCTCGACATGGACGTGCCGGTGGATGGCGCCGATGCGTTGGTGCTCACCACTACCGAGCGAGCGAAGTCGCTACCGCATCGACCCGTTGCGTTGCACGCGGCCACCGTCGGGCTTGGCACCAGCGACGAGGATCAGCTGCCGAGCTTGGCGCGCCACGGCCAACACGTGGTGATCGAAGCGTTGAAGGCCAAGAGCGATCTGTGGCTCGAGGATGTCGACATCTTCTTTCCGTACGACGGGTTCACGATCATCACGCTTGCGTGGTTCGAGAACACCGGCTGGTGCCCGCCCGGCGGCGCGGCGAAGTTCCTTGCCGACAACTGGGACACCGATACCAATCGGATCGTGATCGACGGGCGCATCCCCGTGAACCCGCATGGCGGTTCGCTGTCCGAAGGCGCGACGCGCGGCACCGGCCATATCCGCGAAGCGATCGTGCAATTACGCGGCGACGCCGGCGAGCGTCAAGTACCCGGAGCGAAGACCGCTCTCGTCACGCCGGGCGGCTTCTTCTTCAATCCGCAAGGCGCCATCCTCCGCGCGGTGTAGCCGCAGCGACGGACCTCTCAGCGGCGACCACTCGTGAGCGCACGCCATGAGGTGATATCGCGCTCGCTGGCGGGACGACCAACATGGGTGACCACGTCGACATCGGATGCCTCGGACCGCAGCACGCCGGCGGTGCACTGCTCCTTCGGGCGATGCGCGAATGGGTCGAACTGATAGTGCGCCATCGCGTTCTGGTGCGAGATCTTGTTGATCTGTTCGTCGCTCAGCCCATCAAGTGTCTTGATGAGCTCCTCCGGCGCGTCGGGCCACGTGCTGTCGGAGTGCGGATAGTCCGATTCCCAGCACACGTTGTCGATGTTGAAGTGGCTGATGAGTTCGGGCCCGACCGTTTCCTTGATGAAGCACACCAGCAGATGATCCTTGAAAATCTGCGTGGGGCCCCCGGTCTGGCTGAAGTCGTGCTTGGTCCAGCCGCTGTGACGATCGCGGACATGCTCGCAACGCCACAAGAAGTACGGGATCCAACCGATGTCGCCCTCGGTGAGGGAGAACTTGAGCTTAGGGAAGCGAGTCCAGAACTCGGCCCACACCAAGTCGACCAGCGTGTAGACCGTGGCCGCTGACGACGACGACATACCGACACCCGCCGGCGCGTCCGTGGCACTCATTGCACTGCGCGACGACGAGCCGAGGTGACAGCACAACACTGTGCCGGTGTCGCTGCACGCGGCGAACAGCGGATCCCACATGCCCGAGTGAATCGAGGGCATGTTCAGCGCCTCGGGGTTCTCGGAGTACGTGACCGCATGACAGCCCTTGCTTGCGAGGCGATACACCTCAGCCGCAGCGCGCTCGACATCGAACAACGGCAAAACACCGCAGGGAATGAAGCGGCCGGGGTACGCACCGCACCATTCGTCGACGTGCCAGTCGTTGTAGGCCTTGATCATGATCTCGTTGACATCACGATCAGGGCCTTGGTTCAAGACCTGGCCCGAGAACCCCGTGAAGTTCGGGAAGTTGAGGCCGGCAAGCTGACCGCCCGCGCTCATGTCACGCACACGCTCGTGCACGTTGAAACAGCCGGGGCGCATCTCGTCGTAACGGCTCGCGTCGACGTTGAACATCTCCGGCGCTTTGCCCGCGACGGCGTTCAGCCCGAGGTTGCGGCCCTTCACGTTGCCGTACCACCACTGCTGAATGCCGTTGTCATCGGTGACGACACGGGGAGCCTGATCCTTGTACTTGGCCGGCACGTGTGCGTCGAACATGTCGGCTGGCTCGGCGATGTGATCGTCGACGCTGATCAGAATGAGATCGTCGGCATGCATTGGTTGCCCCCTGGTCGCAACGGCATGGTACGGTGCGTATCACTATGCAACATGCCATGTTGTATATCGAGTCACGCTAGGTCGGGGAACGTTGAGCGTCAAGCCTCTGCAGAGTGCCGAACGAGTGCTGGCCGTCCTCGAACGCCTCGCCGAGCATCAGCCCATCGGCGTGGCAGCGCTCGCTCGCCTGCTCGACGAAGACAAGAGTGCGGTACAACGAGCGCTCGTCACCCTTGGCGCCGCTGGCTGGATCCGCCCGACCGGCGACGAGATCACGCGATGGGAGCTCACGACCCGCGCGCTGGTCGTCGCGGGCAATGCGCAACAGCGCCTCGATCTGGCGCGCATGGCGCGAGCCACGCTCGAAGCACTGCAACAACAAACCGGTGAGACCACGTTGCTTGCCGTTCCGGACGCGGGGCGCATTGTCGTGGTCGATGTCGTCGAGAGCCGCGAGATGGTACGCACCGCTCCACACGTTGGCATGGTGATTCCCAACGACGAGAGTGCCGCCGGTCAAGCCATCCTCGCGGCTATGCATGACGACGATTGCATCACGTTCCTCGGTGCGCCTCCGACCAAGGCGGTATGTGCCGAGCTCACTACGGCGCGCGAACGTGGATGGTCGCTCAACGTAAGCCAGCCCGGCGCTACCAGCGTGGGCGCAGCGATACGCGATGCGACCGGTCGCCCGCTTGGCGCAATCGCCATCTCCGCGATCGCGGAGCGTCTCCCCCGCCGCCGTTACGCCCACTATGGCGCCATGGTGGCGCGCGCAGCCGAGACGCTGTCGACGCGATCAGCGTGACCGGTGCGGCGAATCGTCAGGCGAAACGAACGATCGACACGGCGCCGATCACAAAGCAGTACACCGCGAACGGTACGAGCGTGTTCGAGCGGAAGAATCGCTCGAGGAACCGCACGGCGCCGTAGGCCGCGAACCCGGCGACGATGCTGCCGACGATCACCTGGCCGCGCACCGAGTCGCCGTTGTGGCCCAACAGATCGGGCAGCTTGTACAAGCCCGCCGCAAGAATGACGGGTGTCGCAAGCATGAAGGAGAATTTCGCGGCGTGTTCGTGATCAAGCCCGCGGATGAGACCTGCGACCATCGTGACGCCCGAACGGCTGATACCGGCGAATAACGCGAGGATCTGCGCAGAACCGATGCTGATGCCGTCGGTCAAGGTCAGTTGGTCGACGGTGCGCAGCTCGTTCGCAACGATGCCATGCGGCGTGGCGCCGGCCTTGTGCGCGGCCTGGCGGCGACGCAACCACTCACCGGCGAGCAGGATCACGCCGTTGATGGTCAGGAAGATCGCAGCCGCGATCGGCTTTGCAAAAAGCGTTCGCAGTTTGTGCTCAAACACCAGGCCGACCACGCCGACCGGGATCGTTGCCACGATGAGCAGCCACGCCATGCGTTCGGATGCGTTCTCCACTCGACGACGGCGCGCACTACGGAAGAAGCCGCGGATGATGTCGGCCCAGTCGCGGCGGTAGTGGATCAACAGCGCGACTGCGGTCGCAAGGTGCAGACCCACCAGGAAGGCCAGGTAGAAGCTTTCGTCGGCCTTTTGGCCACCGACCAGCTTGTCCCATCCGAGCCACGCCGGGACCAACACCGAGTGACCGAGGCTCGATACCGGAAACAGCTCGGTGATGCCCTGAAGGAGGCCGATGACGACAGCCTGCAGATAACTCATGGACTCGGGGACTCCTCACGACGAATGTGGCAATGGTAGGGCTCCTTTCACGCGCTGGGCCATGTGCCAAACGGTCCTGACCGATTCTTGTCACCGCGGTCGCCGAATCTGCACAAGAGGATGCGCCGACAGGCGCATGCGACCCAGCAACACCGAACAACGGGCGCCCGAGTTGCGACGATTGTTAGGTATGCCTAATCTGAGGGGCGGTTGGAGCCCCATCGTGAGGAGCACTCGTGTCCACTGGAAAGATCCTGCTGCTTGGCGGCATCGCAGGAATGACGATCCTGCTCGGCCTGCCGATCGGCCGACTGCGCAACCCCGCCCCCCGCCTGCGCGCGTTCCTCAATGCGGTGGCGATCGGCATCTTGGTGTTCCTGCTGTTCGATGTGTTGTCGCACGCCAATGAGCCAGTCGAAGCGGCGTTGACCAAAGCGAATGACGGCGAAGGCACATGGCTCCGCTTCGCCGGACTCTCCACCGTGTTTGCGGGCTGCGTGGGCTTCGGACTCATCGGCCTCGCGTACTACGACCGCCACATGAGCCGCGACCG
Organism: Actinomycetota bacterium; assembly: GCA_043738925.1. GTDB lineage: Bacteria > Actinomycetota > Acidimicrobiia > Acidimicrobiales > WLNW01 > WLNW01. Next base: position 3,512 of record JAYUFA010000345.1, on the reverse strand, counting down.
AGCGTTGGCGGCGTCGGACACGGCGGAACATCGCTGGAGCCCCGCGAAGCGACTCGCGCTGCTCATCGCAGTGGGCATTGGCCTGCACAACTTCTCCGAAGGGCTTGCCATTGGCCAGTCCGCCGCAAAGAACGAGATCGGACTCGCGACCGTTCTGATCATCGGGTTCGGGTTGCACAACGCAACCGAAGGCTTCGGCATCGTCGCCCCGCTGGCCGCCGAGGGTGAGCGTCCCTCGTGGCGGTTCCTTTTGTCCATGGGGTTCATCGGCGGCGCACCAACCTTCTTCGGCACGCTGGTCGGGCAGTCCTTCGTGAACGACACGTTGTTCTTGTCGTTCCTCGCGCTTGCCGGCGGATCGATCCTGTACGTCATCGTCCAGTTGATCAAGGTTGCGGGTCGTCAACACCAACCCGAGGTCGTCATGTGGGGCATGTTCGCCGGCCTCGTTGCCGGCTTCGCCACCGACTACGTGTTGGTAGCCGCGGGCGTCTGAGCTTCCGCGCTCGTCGGTCGTCGCGACGCCGAGATAGCGTCGATCTTCTTCGGCCACAACCCAGGTGCAGGTGAAGCAATGGCGAAAACATCGAAGGCGCAGCAGTTCCGGATCGCGTTCGTGCAGTCGTGTTGGCACCGCGATCTCGTCGATCGTTGCCGCGACGCCTTCCTCGCCGAGATCGCCACACAACTACCCGGCTCGACCATCGACCGATTCGAGGTGCCGGGGGCGTTCGAGATACCGCTGCGCGCCAAGCTGCTCGCCAACAGTGGTCACTACGCCGCAATCGTTGCCGCAGGGCTCGTGGTCGACGGTGGCATCTACCGTCACGAGTTCGTCGGACATGCGGTGATCGACGGTCTCATGCGCGTGCAGCTCGATACCGAGGTGCCCGTGTTTTCCTCCGTGCTCACGCCACAGCAGTTCCACGAGCACGCCGACCACGTCGACTTCTTCGCTCGACACATGGTGATCAAGGGCGCTGAGGTCGCACGCGCTTGCGCCGCGGTTCTACGCGACCCGCTCGTGCTCTGACGTTCTCCGCTCAGATGTACCCAGAGAGAGGGCGCGTGCCCTGAACGCTCACGACGCCGCTTTCAGCGGGCGCGTGAGAACGCAATAGATCGGCTCGCGGTGCGCCGTGACACTCGGCAGTCGAGAGACCGGCGCGTTCTCCAATGCGTCGGCCGAACTGGCGGCAACGGTGTCGGCCGACGCGAAGCTGCTCGTCTCGTCGAGGGCTTGGTTGACCGTAACGACGCGTACGCCGGCGTTGGCTGCCGACTGTGCGATGGCCTCGAAGTTCGCTGGACTCACGGTGTACTCGAAGCTTGGTGCGCCAACCCCATCACGACCCGACGGCGTCAGCGTCACCTCGTGGAACACGAGGATCATCCAACCCACGCCGGTGCTCAGCGCGGATGTCCGTGCTTCATCGATCCAATTCTGCACCAGGGCTGTGTTCGTCGCGGGGTGTCCGTCTGGTCCGGTCACCGTCGTGCCATAGATACCGTGCACGAGGAGGTCGTACCGGTTGTACCCGACACCGTTGAGACCTTCCTGCACGCCACGATGCGAGCGATACTTCGTCTTGACCTCGGTGATAACCGGTCCGTTCGGGGTGTCCATATCGCCGTACGGCGACGCGAAGTTGTTGATCGGACCGACGCCCAAGGGCCCAAGCGTGTCGATCGGGTGCTGCAGCTCGGTGGTCACCTCTGCCGGGGTGAGCAGCAGATTCACATCCGCGACACCAGGGCACGCAGGATCGGTGTTCGCCGTGAGACTGCAGTGGTCCTTGGTGTGCGAACCGATCTCATTGCCGGAATCGTGCAGTGATTGGAGCTCAGCGGGAACCATGTACGGAGGGTTGGTCAAAAATCCCGAAATCGGGAAGTAGGTCGCGTGGAACCCGTAGGACGCGAGCGTCGGCGCAGCCGTGGTGAACTGCGAGCGCCAGCCATCGTCGAAGGTAAACGTGACCAGCGCGTTACGCACGGCGAGCGTGGCCGCGTTCGAAGTGAGCATGGCGTCGGCCGTGCGAGCGACCGCCGTGACGACATGGTTTCCGTTCGGCACCGAGGCGCTGGCCCACGTTGTCGTGAACGGTGCGGCGTTGACTTCAGCGCCAACATTGTTGCCGTCAACCTTGAACTGCACACCCAACACACCCGAACCGGTGATCTCGGCAGTGAGCGTCTGGTTGGCGTTCACCGTGCCCGATGAAGGGCTCGTCAACACCACGCTGGGCGCCGGCGTGGCCGTGGTGAAATAGCCGCTCACATCGGCGAGGAGGTCGGTCGACACGCTTGTGTGCAACCCGAAGGTGCCGCCGCCGAGGTTCGCGATCGCAGCGTTGGCAACCGTCTGGCCACGATGGTCGATGTTGAGATTCGACGGCCGGCCGATGCCGGCGACCGTGGTCCCCGGAAGCGCCTGGACGTAACCAGCGTCGACCGCGTTGGTTGCGGTGAAGTTCGCCACGATCGCAGCCACGCCGCTGACCGGTACCCCTCGTTGACCCAACGGCGCCACCGTCACGGTGGCATCGGCCGCGGGCTTGATGGCGCCGCGGGTATCAAGGACGCGACCCGGTGCAACCGGTACGAACAGCCCATCATCGCCCGAGGCAACACTGGTGTCGGTGAAGTACCCGAACACGTCGACGATCAAATGCGTGCCCGACTCTGAATACACCGTGATCGAGCCGTCAGCCCCAACCGGGACGATCACCAGATTGGGAACGGTCTGCCCCGCTCGTTGCACATTCAGGTTTGACGAAGCGCCGATTGCCGACGCGCCGCCCGTCGGTATCACTTGCACGAAACCAGGGTTCGTCGCGTCGACCGCCGTGACGTTGAGGACCACCGAAGCGACGCCGGTGGCGGGGACACCGCCGGAGGCCACAATCGGCACCTCTACCAATCCCCGGGGCGCAAGACGCCCGGGCGTCTGGCTGCGCGTGTCGAGGAGGCGTGTCGGGTTCAGCGGCTTGTAGCGACCGGCGGATGTCGCACCCGAGGCGGTGAAGTAGCCCAACGCATCGGCGATGAGATCGCCACCACCACCGCTGTACAACGACACCGTACCGTCGGCGCCTACGGGCACGATCACGAGATTTGGAATGGTCTCGCGAGCCGCGCCCACGTTGATGTTGGACGAGTCGCCCACCTGCGCGCCGCCGGTCGGAAAGACCTGCACGAAGCCGGCACCGATGGTGTTCGTGACCGTCACGTTGAGAGCAACGGCGGTGACGCCGGATGAAGGAATCGGACCGTGACCGACCACCGTGAACACAATGGTCTGGCCCGGATGCACCACACCCGATGAGACACCGACGCCGTTACGCGTGTCGAGCATGCGCACTGGTGCCACGGCAACGAACGCCGACGTACCCGCGGCAGCCGCGGTGGTGGTGGCCGGCACGACAACCAGCATCGCTACGACCATCGCGAGCAGGGCCATTGCCGGTAGGAGGATTCGACGCACCACTACCCCTTCATGGTCAGAACTG
>JAYUFA010000344.1:0-4670 GCA_043738925.1 Actinomycetota bacterium | reverse complement strand
TCGAGTTCCGAACTTCAACGGCGTCATTGTGACGGATCGAGGCTCCAAACGCCTCGGTCTGCGTCGGGCTGATCGTGAGCGTGACGCTCACGGAGCCGGGTGCGTCGTCAGTTTCGTTGGGCCGCCCGCTGGGCAGAGTCGTACCCATGGCCAACGCGACTCCAGATCGACCCGGCCCCGAGTAGCACGGCGGCGCGACGTGACAACGTGGGGATACACCCTGAGCAGCGAGGAGTTCTCTCCTCGAGAGCTGGTCGAACAGGCGCATCGTGCCGAGGATGCCGGCTTCGAGTTTCTGACGGTTTCCGATCATTACCACCCGTGGATCCAAGAACAGGGTCAAAGCCCCTTTGTGTGGACCACGATCGGCGGTGTCGCATCACGCACCGGCACCGTCAAGGTGGGAACCGGCGTGACCTGTCCGATCATGCGCTATCACCCGGCGATCGTCGCACAGGCGGCAGCGACTTCGGCGGCGTTCCTCGGCGACGACCGATTCTTTCTCGGTGTCGGCACGGGCGAGCTGCTCAATGAGCACATCGTTGGGGATCCGTGGCCGCCGATCGAGGTGCGGATCGAAATGCTGGCCGAGGCGGTGGATGTGATACGGAAGCTGTGGACCGGTGAAACGGTCGACCACCGTGGTGACCATTTTGTCGTCGATAACGCCCGCATTTTCACCACTGCTGACCACGACATCCCAATCATCTGGGCCGCTTCCGGCACCGAGTCAGCGAAGGTCGCTGCCGTCCACGCTGACGGTCTTTGGTCGACGAAGGCAGAACCCGAGATCGTCGATGCGTACCGCTCGGCTGGTGGGATCGGGCCTGTCTACGGTCAAGTCACCGTGTGTTACGACACCGACGTCGCCAAAGCCACCAAGACGGCGCATCGAATCTGGCCTAACGGCGGGATGCCGGGATTGCTTTCTCAAGACCTGCCAACATGGACCCACTTCGAGCACGTCGCCGAGCTGGTCACACCAGACCACGTGACCAAGCGAATTCCATGCGGGCCCGACCCGGGGCCTGTAGTCGAGCTGGTCGAGCAGTACAACAAAGCTGGATTCGACCACATCCACTTCCACCAGGTCGGACCGAATCAGCGTGGCTTTCTCGATTTCTGGCAGTCCCGGTTGCTGCACGCCCTTTCATGAACTGCGAAAGCCGACGCGGCAGGCGCTGGACCAACGTCGCGGTCCAGCGCTGAACGCGCCAGCAGCCGAAGACGACCCATCCGGCATAGCGACGTATTCACAAGCTGGTGCCAACTACGGCTCCGGAGTGCTGTGCGCCGCTTTCTTGACGTTCCCGCTCCTGGCTGCAGCACAGGAGATCTGTGGCCGCACGGCCCTGGCCTCAGGCCAGGGCTCTCACGCGTCATAGGCCAGGTCTGCGGTAACGATATACCTCAGAGTTGCTCTCGACCGCCAGCCTCGCGTTCGATGGCGACGAACTGATCGCGGAGGTTGCCGGTGATCGATGTTCGCCCTCGTCCTCGTCGCAGCGTGGGCAGCAGGGTTGCTCGGCGCACGTCTTCGAGCAGGAAGGCGAACGCTGCATACGCGGCCAGCGCGAACAGCGCAACTCCGATGAATCCAGCGGCATGTTTCCGCCATGATGAACCGGTGAGCTGGTAGATGCCTGTCAGTGCGAAGCGCAGGGACGTGGTCGTCAGCACGGCAGTCGCGACGAGCTTGCCCATCGACGATGCGATTGCGGGTGCGGTCATCGACATGGAGGCAACGAGCAAAAGCAGACCGAGCGCTTTGCTGGTCGAACCGGGCGCTGCCGACCACATCACGAGCGAGATCGACAGCCAAGTGCCGGCGAGAATTCTCATACCGGTCCCGGCGACGGCATCGCGGGCGAGGAAGCCGAAGATGGACGCGAGGAGCTGGAGGGGGCGACAAACGCAAGGAGTCGATGCCAGCGCCCGGCGAGCCCGCACCAGCAGCGACTCTGTGGCATGAACTGAGCGACCGATCGAATTGGCGATTTCCTCGACCGAAAGATCGTCGAGGTACCTCAGGACCAGCACCAAACGATGCGCAGGCAAGAGTTCACGCAACAGATCAGCGACACGAGCCGGATCGCCTCCGCCGAGATCGTCGAGCTGCTCGTTGGCACGGCCGTACCACCCGGACCAGGCCAGCATCATCCGCCGCTTGTCGCTTTCGCACCTGCGGTAGTGATCGATGAGTTTGTGCCGGGCGACACCGATCACCCAAGGCATTGATTGTGGTTCGGCGCGGCCGGCGTTCACGGCGGCGACGATCGACGCGAATGTCTCCTGGGTGAGGTCCTCGGCCAGCGCTCGATTGCCGAGGACGGCACAGCACAGGTAGCGGTACACCTCGCCGAACGAACGGTCATACAAGGCAGCGACGTCAACCGGCGACACGTCCGCCTGATTTCCATGAGCCGCTGTCTCCATGCCGATTCCTGCGATTCAACGACAACTACTGGGTGAAGGGTTCATTGAGCATTGCCGTGCCGAACTGCTCCGACAAAGAGTTCGCTGGGCGGTATCGATCACCCAGCGGTTCGAAATGCACCGGACGTTCCCTCCACCTGATCGATCCAATCCTTGAGTCGACATCTCACCCTCCTCTGCGGAGACCAGGCCGGCGACGTGTGCTCAGGCGTCTCCATGCCACTCTTCGTAACCAAAGCCGTCAACCCGTCGCGGCCGAGGAAATTGTTCGCGTTGTCCTACGGTGACATACACAGCGACCTGCACGACAACACTGCGACGACGCCCGATGAGATGATCCTTCTCGCCCAAGAAAGAGCAGGACACGGCAGCGACGACGGCGCCAGCGGACCGCACTCTCAAGGTGCCATTCGTCAAACGCAGACGCCGCCTTGACCCAAGCACCGCAACGGCCATCCGGCTAGAACCGTCGCCCGCTACGGTTGGGCAATGCGCCTGTCCCCTACGATCAGCAGTCCGCGCGCCAGATGCGCTTCGTTCGGAGCTCGACTGCCTCAGACGGAGTGACGTTCTGTGCCGTTGTTATGCGTGTCCCGGGACGGCACTTCGGTGACGCGGTTACACGGGAGATCAACGACGCGTCCTGCCAAACCGGACCTGCCGACCTGGACCTGACGTGGCACTATTCCGCGAATGAGTTTCGGGGAGAAAGGGATCGAACCAGCGGACGGATTCGCCGGGGTCGGCTTCATCGTTCGGCCACTCGCGCCGTCCGATGTGGTGCTCGACCACGAAGCCGTGATGTCGAGTCGCGAGTTCCTCTACCACTGGGAGCAAGACCCTCCGTATCCACCAGAGGACTTCTCGGTCGAGGACAACCTCGAGGATCTCCAGCAAATGGACAGCGAACACCGCAACAGGACCCGATACACGTACACCGTCATGAACGCCGACGAGACCCAGGTCCTTGGCTGCATCTACCTCTTGCCGAACGACGACCGCATGTACCGGACCGCCGAGGTCTCATCGCACGACGGCACCGACCTCGCGAGCGTCGACGCCACGGTTGCGTTCTGGGTTCGCGTCTCGACATGGGAGAACGGGTTCGAGCGCGTCTTGCTCGATGCGGTTCTCGGTTGGCTCCGAGGCGACTGGTCGCTCGAGCGACCGGTGATCATGACCAACCAACGGCTCGATCACCAGATCGCGACGATCGAGTCGCTAGGCCTGACCCGGCGGTTCGACTACGACCGCGAAAAGGACATGTACACGTCCTACGCCTACGCCTGACGCCCGAGCCTCCGGAGAAGCTGGTCGAGGTGCACGACCTTTGAGCCCCGCGTGGCAACTCTGGCGCGCATCTGATCACTTGTGTGACAACGAATGTGCGTGACTGGCAACACGGCGCCCGGACGTCCTCTCCCCGCGTCGGCCGGTCTTATGCTTGAGTCGTGTCGACCCAGGGAACATGAGGGTTCGGTCCTTGGCCGTCGACGATGTCGACATCTACCTCAATCTCGCGTGTGCGGTCGACGCGGGGTCAGGTGTCGACGGCGAGGGGCACTCGCACGCGTACAGCGCGTCCGAAACCTTCGACATGGAAGCTGGGCGAGATCGAGAGCTGACTCGATGGTCAACCGAGATCGATGAGATCGGATGGCGGCGGGCGTGGGGACTGTTCGATGACGACGAGCTCGTTGGTATCTCCAACTCGTTGGTGGTGCGCTCCGCTCGGAGCTGCACCGAGTCGACATGGGTATGGGTATCGCGCGTTCGCATCGTCGTCGGGGAGGTAGCGACCTGCTCATTCACGCAGCGATCGCATGGGCTCGCACCCAGCCGTCTATCGCAGGATAGACCTGGGCGTGTTCTCCGACAACCCCGGAGCGCACAGGCTCTATGTTCGCCACGGCTTCCAGGTCGTTGGGCGGACGCCAGATCGCTTCCGCGTCGATGGCCAGTCGCTCGATGACACCTCAATGACGTTGAATGTCGCTGGCGTCGACGACTGACAGATCGTCCGATCTGAGCGCGCCCCAGACCCCCGGTTGACAGTGGATGTGCCGTGGAGGTTCGAAAGACCTTCAGGAGGTTCTCATGTCATCGGATCGGGTTGGCTTCATCAGGAGCCAGATGCTTCGATCTGTACCGCGTCCTTCGGGTCGGCAGCGCGTCGTTCTGTGCTGCGCGTTCTGCGCCCCTGGTGACCGACGGTCACATTGGTTCGCGCAGCA
>JAYUFA010000343.1:0-1746 GCA_043738925.1 Actinomycetota bacterium | reverse complement strand
GATGAGCTCGGCCTTGATCGGCTCGCTGTAGAGCTGCTGCATGCGCGCTGTGGCCTTTTCGACCGGCGTGTTCGCGATCTCCTCGAGGATCGCGTCGGTGTCCTCGTAACGCGTCCACAACCCTTCGAGGTTCACGACGCCGACGCCGCCGAGGCGACCGATCTCGATCGCGGTGGCTGGGCTCACGACGCCATCCATCGCGGACGCCATCAAGGGCAGCTCAAAACGGAACGCGTCGAGCTGCCAGGAGATGTCGACGTCTTCGGGGTCGCGCGTGCGGCGACTCGGCACGATGGCGATGTCGTCAAATCCGTATGCACGCCGACCGGACTTTCCCAGGCCGATCTCGATCTCTGCCACGCAATACCCCTGTCCGATGAAGCGATATGGGGAAAGAGTCAGACTAGCCGGATCACCTTCGCGGAACGAACGTCGCGTCGCCACGCGACAGTGATCCTCGTCACGGCTTCACTGCGCACCCACGAAGCCGTGACGGCTTCGCCGGGCACCCTTGTGTAGCGTTGCCGCCGGCGGGTGAGGAAAGGGAGATCATGGATTTCAACGAGGGCGACTCCGCCGACACTTCGCAGATCGACGATCGGCGTGGCAGCTCCGGTGGCGGCGGTGGTCTTCGGGGCGGAATGATCGGCGCGGGCGCCGGTGGCCTTGGCGTCGTCGGCGTGATCATCGCGATCATCTCGTCACTCGCCGGTGGTGGAGGGTCCGGCGGGCTCGGCAACATCATCGGTTCGCTGAATCAGATCCAACCATCGGCTTCGCAGCAAGCGGCCACGCCGCCAACGAACATCGCTTCGTCGTGCAAAGGCGCTACGTCGACCACGGACAACGCCACGTTCATCATCTGTGCGCAGAACAACATCCAGAAGTACTGGACCGATGTTTTCGCCGCCGCGGGTCAGACCTATCAGCCGGCCAAGCTCGTCTTGTTCACGGACCAGACCGAAAGTGCGTGCGGTACGGCCAGCGCGGATACGGGCCCGTTCTATTGCCCGGGCGACAAAGAGGTGTACCTCGACCTCGGGTTCTTCAAGGAACTGTCGTCGCGCTTTGGGGCGAAGGGCGGCGACTTCGCGCAGGCCTACGTGGTCGCTCACGAGTACGGCCACCATTTGCAAGACCTGCTCGGTATCGAGGCGAAGATGCGCAACCTCCAGCAGCAGAACCCGAAGAAGGCCAACGAGTATTCGGTACGTCTCGAACTACAGGCCGATTGCTTTGCCGGTGTGTGGGGCCACGGTGCGTTCGAGACCGGGAAGGTGCAACAAACCGAGATAGCGCTGGCGCTCGACGCCGCGGCGGCGGTCGGCGACGACCGCATTCAGAAGGCCGCCACCGGTCGTGTGAACCCGGAGACGTTCACGCACGGCACCGCGGCGCAACGCCAGAAGTGGTTCAGCGCCGGCTTCGACAGCGGTACCACCGACCAGTGCGACACGTTCGCCAACCCGGTCTGATCTCGCCGGATCAGCGTCCTCAGTACGTCAGGCTGTCGTCGGTAAGTCCGAGTGAAAGGGACAGCAGCTGCCGCAGCATCGCGGCTGTCGCACCCCACACGGTGTCACCGTGGAGTTCGAAGAACGTGATCGGCCGTTCACGCTCGCCGATCGGCCACAGCTCCTCGCGGAAGACGTCGTCATCGAGCAGCTCCGCCAACGACACGTGCAAGATGTGCTCGACCTCGTCGGGCGCAGCGACCAACGTCGGTTCGTCAGCGAGTGCGCCGAC
>JAYUFA010000342.1:0-4709 GCA_043738925.1 Actinomycetota bacterium | reverse complement strand
TCGAACAGCGCCGCGCCGACGCGTTGGTCGAACTCTGCCGCCGATTCGTCGCCGGCGAACAAGGCGAACAATCAGTCACCCCGTCCGGCGGCCCGTCGAGGGTTGAGGTCCTGGTGATGATCGATTACCAGAGTTTGCTCGGCGATCTCGACGACCATGGTGTGGCGACGTTGGTTGACGGCACACCAATCCCCGCCGGTGTCGCGAGACGCCTGGCGTGTGAGCACGGGGTGATCCCGGTCGTGTTCGGCGGGGACAGCGTCCCGCTCGACATGGGCTCCAAACGCCGCTTCGCGACCGCGGCGCAACGCCGTGTGCTGCAGGTCCGGAGCCCGACGTGTGAGTTCGCCGGGTGTACCGTGCCCGCCGGCGCATGCCGAGCCCATCACCTCGACCCATGGATTCGGTCACAGGTCACTGACTACGCCGGGCTCGCGTGGGCGTGTCACACCCATCACAGCTACATCCACAACGACGGCTGGCAACTCCGCGCCGGACCCGACAACACCATCGAAACCTACCGACCCGACGGCACCCAATATCACCCACCGCGCGCTACGGGCCACCTGACGACCCGCCCATAAGTGAACCGCCCACAGTCGAACCGAACGCGGCCGACCCGCCAACGGGCGAACCGCCTGCGGATGACCCGTCTATGGGGGAACCGTCTACGGTCGAGCAGCCCGAGGTCGACCCGTCGATCGGCGAACCGATCGTTACCGAGCAGCTCGCGGTCGAGCGACGCACACACGAGCGCCCGCGCCGAGACGCCGCGTAGGCGTGATCAATTTGCGAGCCGCCCGCGCGCAACGCATGCGCGAGCGTCAACACCTTGCGGCCTCGGCGTGCGCCACGACCCGACCATCGGGAAGCACCGTCGCGTCGATCAAGACCTCCAACCCCGAGCTGTTCAGACACAGTCGCGACCAACAACAACCCCGCGTTCGCGAAACCCATGTTCGCGTCGATCGCGTCGATTCGCGTCGATCGACTGCGACTCCCGCGTCACCGAAAGTGTCTCCTGGCTGGTCGACCAACGCGGCGTCAGAAACCAACATCGTCCCAGTCCAAGGGCCTTTCAGGCAGACGCGACCGAGCTCACACCCAAGCAGTCCGTGGATCCAGGCTGAATTGTGAAGGGAGCTGAACCTCTTTGAGGATGCGCCGATCCGCTGAACCCCTCAGCCGCGGTAGGACCGCAGGTGGGCGATCACTTCGGTGACCGCGATTGCGCATGTGTCGATATCGGCATCAGTGGTGTTCCAACCGACCGACGCGCGTAGCGAGCGGTGTGCGTTAGCGCCCATCGCAGCGAGTACGGGTGACGGCTCGAGACCTTCGGACGCGCAGGCGCTGCCGGAGTGCACGGCGACGCCGCGGCGATCGAGACCGAGCAACACGGCTTGCGGTTCGATGTCGTCGATACCGAGGCACAACAGGTGCGGTGCGCGCTCGTACGGATGCCCGTAGCGGCGAACGCCGGCAATGCCCATAGCCGCGGCCGCCAGGCGTTCGGTCTGTGTGTAAGCGCGTTCGGCTTCACGTGCGAGTCCGCCCGAGGCAAGCTCTTCACACGCGGCTGCAAAGCCCACGATTGCCGGCGTGTTCTCGAGACCGGCGCGTCGGGCTCGTTCCTGTTCGCCGCCGAGCAACAGCGAACGCACTCGCACGCCGCGACGCACGAGCAACGCACCGATGCCAGGTGGCCCACCGAACTTGTGTGCGCTGATGCTGACGAAGTCCGCGCCGAGCATCCCGAAATCGACGGGCAGGTGACCGGCCGCCTGTGCGGCGTCGACATGCACGAGAACGTTCCGTTCGCGACAAGCGGCCACGATCTCATACACCGGCTGCGAAGTGCCCACTTCGTGATTTGCCCACTGAACGTGTACGAGCGCAGTGTCAGGCTCGAGGGCGTCAACAACATCGCCCGCGTCGACGCGGCCCGATGCGTCGACGCGCACGACGGTGACGCGACCCCAGCGCTCGGCACTGCGGCGCACCGCACTGTGCTCGACAGCGGTGATCACTTGATGTGCGCCCCGCTCGGCCGCGCCCCACGCCGCCATCGCTATCGACTCGGTGGCGCCGCTCGTAAAGACGACCTCACGCTGGCGTGCGCCGAAGAACGCTCCGACCACCTCGCGTGCGTTCTCGATGGCCACACGCGTGGCCATGCCCTCTTCGTGAATACGACCAGCGTCACCGGTGAGGTGGTCGAGCGCCTGCACCATCGCATCGCGCACGCACGGCCGCACCGGTGAGGTGGACGCGTGATCGAGATAGTGCCGAGCCATCGCGCGCTGTCAGGCGGAGACGTTGGTGATACAGAAGTCGTCGCCCATCGGTAACGACGACTGCAACTGGGTCTGGCCTCCGCCGACCAAGGCCGCGAGCATGCCCTTGACCATGCCGCGATCGACCGCACAGATGACCGGATGCTCGACGACCGCGTCACCGAACGGGCAATGCTCGGACACGATGCGAAGCTTGCCGTTGTGCTTTTCGGCGTGTGCGGCAAAGCCGTGTGCGGTGAGCGCGTCGGCCACTACATGCAGTGCGGCACGAAACGAACGTTGCGTGTCACCCGAGTCGCCCATGGCCGCCGCCATCGCGCGGCCGTATTCGATACCGACCTCTTCTGCCATGAGTTCTGCCGTCTCGCGCGGCAACATGCTGAGCGCTCGACCGAGCAGGCTTACGAGTACATCGTCGTGACGCACCTGAACATCGAGGCTCACGCGTTCGGTGGTGGCTTTGTAACGCTTGGAGGGTCGCCCGGCGCCAGCGCCGACACCGCGACCCGTGGTGACCTCGAGGTGGCCGGCGCTCGACAGCTTGTCGAGGTGATGACGCGCAACATTCGGATGCAGTGCGAAACGCTCGGCAGTTTCGGCCGCGGTGATGCCGTCGATGTTCTCGTGCGCGTAGAGGTAGATCTCGCGTCGGGTGGGATCGCCGAAGGCCGAAGTGATGGCCGTGACCGCCGAGGCGAACTCGGTGGGGGAGAGGGGCGTCGGGTCCACGCCGGTATTCTACCTACGGCCATAGGAGAAATCCCCGAACCGTCCTTTTGGTGGACGTCGGGCACGTGACGCGGAGGCAGTATGGCGGTCAGCGAGGCGCAGGTCATCGAGGCGCTGCGGCCTGTCCAAGATCCCGAGTTGCACCGCAGCATCGTCGATCTCGGCATGGTCAAGAACGTGGCGATCGACGCGGGTGCTGTGCTGGTCGAGATCGCTCTCACCATCGCCGGCTGCCCGCTACGGGCCGAGATCGACACGCGGGTCAGCACCGCGGTGCTGGCGCTCGCGGATGTTGCCACCGTGAGCATCACGTTTGGGGTGATGAGCGATGCCGAACGTGTCGCGCTGCGCGAGAAGCTCCACGGCAACCCTGCTGCAACTGCTGGTTCGCAGCAGGCACACGGCCATGCCGAAGGACGTGCCATCCCTTTCGCTGATCCGTCGAGCAAGACGCGCGTGCTGCTTATCGCGTCGGGTAAGGGCGGCGTCGGCAAGTCGTCTATCACCACGAACCTGTCGATCTCGCTCGCGCATCGGGGCGCGTCGGTGGCTGTGGTCGATGCTGATGTGTGGGGCTTTTCGATTCCGCGCATGCTGGGCATCCATCAACCGCCCACGGTGATCGACGAGATGTTGATCCCGCCCGAAGCGCATGGTGTGCGGTGTATTTCGATGGGTTTCTTCGCGCAGGAGGATCAGCCGGTCATCTGGCGCGGTCCAATGCTGCACAAAGCCCTCGAACAGTTCCTCACCGACGTGTATTGGGACGACCCCGATTACCTCTTGATCGACCTTCCACCAGGCACCGGCGACATAGCGCTCTCGCTTGCGCAGTTCCTGCCCCGCAGTGAGGTGTACGTGGTCACCACCCCGCAGCCGGCTGCGCAACGTGTCGCACAACGTGCCGCGTTCATGGCCAAGAAGGTCAACCTCGAGGTCAAGGGCATCATCGAGAACATGTCGTGGTTCACCGGCGATGACGGTCGCCGCTACGAGATCTTCGGTGCCGGCGGGGGGCAGGAACTCGCCGATCGCCTCGGTGTGCCGCTCCTCGGCAAGTTGCCACTTCTTGCGGAGCTGCGTGTCGGTTCCGACGAAGGGCGTCCGATCGTGTCCGAAGATCCCGAGGGCGAAGTGGCCCAGATTTTCGCCACGATCGCCGAGCGCATCGCCGTGGAACTCGCACCGACACGTCGCTACAACAAGGCACTCAAGCTGTTGTAGGTCCGTTCAGCCTCTCGTGGGCTGATGTTTCGGTCGGCGTGTTGTCGCGCCAGACTGTCGACGACCGCATCCTTGCGGAAAGAGGGGTCTTTGTGGACGTTCGCATCGGGGTCAACTACAGCCCGAAAGAGATCAGCGTCGAGCTTGCCGACGATGCCGACCGTGAAGCGCTGAAGAAGTCGGTCGCCGCTGCGCTCGCATCTGACGCCAACGTGCTGTGGCTCTCCGACAAGCGTGGCCGCGATGTGGCGGTGCCCGCGGGCAAGATCACGTATGTCGAGATCGGCTCCGACAGCGCCACCAAGCCAATCGGGTTCGGCGGCTGAGCGCACCGCGCTCGGCTCAGCCGCGAAGCGTGCTTGACCGGCGCTTGCTGTTCGTCACCGGAAAGGGTGGCGTCGGTAAGACCACTGTTGCCGCAGCGCTCGCCTCCCTTTCCGCATCGCGCGGTCGGCGCAC
>JAYUFA010000341.1:0-4714 GCA_043738925.1 Actinomycetota bacterium | reverse complement strand
TGATCGGCAAGATTCACTTCGGCCTCGAAGTCAACGGGCAAGAGATCGGTTCGCTCAACGCCGAGAATTGGCGCGCGTGGAACTTCAACATCCTTGATGCGTCGGGCGTCGAGATCGCGCGTATCACCAAGACCTGGGAGGGCCTGGCGAAGACCTTGTTCACCACCGCCGACAACTACGTGATCCAACTGCACCGTGCGCTCGATGATCCCCTGCGCAGCCTGGTGGTCGCCTCGGCTTTGTCGGTCGACACCGCGCTCAAGCAGGACCAGCGCGGGTTCAACTGATGACCGATCCGTTCGTGCATCCGCCGCTGCACGCGGTGCGCGAAGCCGTTGCGCGCGCACTCGCAGAAGACCTCACCCCGTTGGGTGATCTGTCGGCATCACTGCTTCCGGCAAATGTCACGGCGCGTGCCACGTTCGTGTCGCGCCAACCGGGTGTGCTCGCCGGTACGTGGTGCGCCACCGAGGCGTTCGGTCAGGTCGACGCGTCGCTTGCGGTGCAGTGGCACCTCGACGACGGTGATCGGGTCGAGCCCGGGAGCATCATCGGCGTCGTCAGCGGAGCGATCGGTCCGATCCTTACGGCGGAGCGCACCGCACTCAACTTCCTCGGTCATCTGAGTGGTGTGGCGACCCGCACGCGCCAGTTCGTCGATCGCGCCGGCTCCCGCATTCGGGTGTGGGATACGCGCAAGACCACGCCGGGTTTACGCGCGCTCGAAAAGGCGGCGGTGCGCGCCGGGGGCGGGCGCAACCATCGCGGCAACCTGAGCGACTGGGTGATGTTGAAGGACAACCATCTGATGGGCATCGGCATCACTGCGGGTGTGCTGCTCGCGAAGGACCGCTGGCCTGGCCGCACCATCCACGTCGAATGTGAGCGTCTCGACCAAGTCATCGAAGCAGCCGAGGCCGGCGCCGACGCGTTGTTGCTCGACAACATGACGCCAAGCGAAGTGCGAGCGTGTGTCGATGCCGTCGTCGCGGCGTTCGGTGCGCGTCGTCCGCTGCTCGAGGTGAGCGGCGGCATCACGCTCCAGACGATCGCGTCGTACGCCGATACCGGCGCCGACCTCGTGTCGTCGGGCTCGTTGACGAACTCGGCGCCGGTGCTCGATATCGGGCTCGACATCCTCCGCTCCGATCACGTGCAGGCTCGCTGATCATGTTGATCACCATTGACACGGGCAACACGCAAACCGTGATCGGGCTCTACCGGCGCGACACGGACATCCGTGACACGGACATCAAGGCCGATCGATTGGCCGGCGACGGATTGGTCGACCATTGGCGGCTTTCCACCGACGCCGATCGCACGAGCGACGAATACGCCGTGCTCGTGCGCAACTTTCTCGACACCGTTGGCTATGACATGGACGCCGAAGTCACCGGCGTCGCAATGTGTTCCGGCGTTCCTCGCGTACTCGCGAACCTGCGCCAGATGGTGGCGCGTTACTTCTCCTTCGATGCTGTCGTCATCGAACCCGGCACCAAGACCGGTATTCCGATCCTGTACGACAATCCGAAAGAGGTCGGCGCCGACCGCATCGCCAACGCGGTCGCGGCATACGCGTTGTACGGCGGGCCGACCGTGGTGGTCGACTTCGGTACGGGCACCAACTTCGATGTGATCTCCGCAAACGGTGAGTTCCTCGGCGGCGCCATCGCGCCAGGACTCGAAGTAAGCCTCGACGCGTTGTTCGGTCGCGCCGCTGCACTGCGGGCCATCGAGTTGGTGGAACCTCGCAATGTCATCGGCAAGAGCACCGTCGAGTCGTTGCAGTCGGGCGCGTTGTACGGCTTCGCCGCCCTGGTCGACGGCATGGTCGAGCGGTTTCGCCGCGAGCTCGGCAGCTGCACGGTCGTTGGCACCGGTGGGCTTGCTCATCTCATCTCGTCGACCTGCGAGACCATCGAGTACATCGAGCCTTTCCTCACGCTGCACGGCCTACGCCTCGTCTACGAAAAGAACGTGCGTTGAGCGACGCCGTCACCTCTACGCACGCTCCGAAGGAACCCATGCCCGTCCCGTATCGCTACGAGACTTCGCACGCGATTGCCGACGTAGTGGCTGCACACCCCGATATCGAGCCTGGTGCAGAGACCGGCCACGTCGTCACGATCGCAGGCCGTCTGATGCTGCGCCGCCATCAGGGCAAGCTGGCTTTCGGTCAGTTACAGGACGCGAGCGGACGCATCCAGATTTTCGCACCCGCGGCGAGCACACCGGAGTTCGAAGCGTTCACTCGGTTGTCGATCGGTGACTGGATCGGCGTCACCGGTGAGGTCATGGCCACCAAGCGCGGCGAGCTGTCGGTCCGCCCCACCGCGTGGGTGTTGCTGGCCGAGGCCAAGCGGCCGTTCCCCGACAAGTGGCACGGTATTGCCGACGTGGACCTGCGCTATCGCCAGCGCTACGTCGACTTGTGGGTCACCGACGAGTCGCGTCGAGCTCTCACGATGCGCAGTCGTGCGCTGTCGTTGACTCGTCGATTCCTCGAGGATCGACGCTTCATTGAGGTCGAGACGCCGATCTTTCACCCCATCGCTGGTGGCGCGGCGGCAAAGCCGTTCGTCACGCATCACAACGCGCTCGACCTCGACTTGTTTCTGCGTATCGCGCCCGAGCTCTATCTGAAGCGACTCGTCGTCGGTGGCTTCGAGCGTGTTTTCGAGATTGGTCGGGTGTTCCGCAACGAGGGATTGTCGCCCCGACACAATCCCGAGTTCACCATGCTGGAGCTGTATCAGGCCTACGCCGACTACAACGACATGATGGCGCTCACCGAGGAACTCGTCGCCTACCTCGCCACTGAACTGCTTGGCACGACCCTGATCAGCCACGGCGGCCGCGAGCTCGATCTCACGCCGCCGTGGCCGCGTGCCACCATTGGTGATCTCATCGAGGAGCACACTGGCCGCCACGTCGACGTGAGCATGTCGGTCGAGGAGTTGCGCGCGATCGCCGACGAATTCGGCGTGCACTACGAGCCGGGCTACGGGCCCGGCAAACTCATTCTCGAGATTTACGAAAAGACCACCGAAGCGAAGCTATGGGGTCCGATTTTCGTGCTCGACCATCCGAAGGAAGTGTCGCCCCTTGCGCGCGATCACCGCGAGGTACCGGGCATGGTCGAGCGTTTCGAGGCGATCCTCGCGGGGCGCGAGCTTTGCAACGCGTACAGCGAGCTCATCGACCCGGTCGAGCAACGCGCCCGCTTCGAGGATCAGGTCGACCAAAAGGCTGCCGGAGACGACGAAGCCATGGATCTCGACGAGGACTACGTACGCGCCCTGGAATACGGGCTGCCGCCCACTGGTGGGCTCGGCATCGGGATCGACCGGCTCGTGATGTTGCTCACCGACACAACCGCGATCCGCGACGTGATTCTCTTCCCCACACTCCGTCCGGAACAATCCATTGGCACCACAACCCCTTCGTTGAACGAAAAAGACTGACCATCGTGCAAAATTGTTCAAAGAACGGGGCTTACGCGCAGGGCGGCGACGCCGAAGGAGTCGAGTGCGACTCCTGATCGTCGGCATGGGTGGCCATCTCGGGACCGCGGTGGCACAGCGGTTCGACCGCGACCCGAACGTCGAGATGCTCGGCATCGATATCGAGCCGCCTCGTCGCCTGTTGCGTCGTGCCGAGTTTTCCCTCGTGGTTGATCCAACGGCCGCGCGTGCCGCGCACGACATCGCGCGCCGGATCGCCGACTTCTCGCCCACCCACGTGGCCCATTTCGGCGTCTACGAGCCACACGCGCGCGCCAATCCACGCGCCGCGCACGCCCGGTCGGTCGCGATGACGAACGCCTTGTGCGACGGCATGGCCGATGTGTCGAGCGTCAAAGCCATCGCGTTCCGATCGGGGATCGAGGTCTACGGCCGCCAGCGCGGAACAGCGTTGAGCCCTGACGAGCTGGTCGATCCTGCGCCAACGTCTGGCTTCGGACGCACCCTGTGGGAACTGGAACAAGTCATGGCCCACCTCGGTCGAGCCCGTGGGATTCCGGTCGCGCGGCTGCGATTCGCGCCGGTTGCCGGACCGCATACCCCGAGTCCGCTGACCCGTTACCTTCGCCTGCCGTTCGTCGTGCCGGTCGGAGCGATCCCCGATCCGCCCTTCTCGTTGTTGCACATCGACGATGCCGCCGAGGCCACCTCCGCCGCGGTCCAGCGCCGGTTCGACGGCGCCGTCAACGTGGTCGGTCCGGGTGCAGTCACCGCCTCGCAAGCGGTTCGCCTTGGGGGTCGGATACCACTCCCTACCATCGGGCCCGGCTGGTTGTTCGCCCGGCTGGCCGCAGCATCGCTCGGCAGTCCGCTGCCCGACCACGTGATCGAGCTGTTCACGCGTGGCCGCACCGCAGATGGAGCGCTCGCACGGTCAGTGCTCGGGCAGACGCCCACGCACAGCACGAGCGACATCGTGCGCGACATGTACCACTGGTCGCCGGTGACCTACCTCGACGTCGACAAGGTGCACGCGGCGTGAGCGAGGCCGGGTTGGCCCGTGAGCTGCTCGCGCTTGCGGAGACGCGCGCGGGCGGCGAATACGAGGTCGACCCTTGGGGATTCGACCCCGACATGTACGACCTCGCCGCGCGCGCCGCAAGGTGGCGTTGGCGCGTCGATGTTGCGGCTGCCGCCAACCTCTCGGTCGACGGCCCTGCGTTGCTGGTCGTGAATCGTCGGTTCGGAAT
>JAYUFA010000340.1:0-12522 GCA_043738925.1 Actinomycetota bacterium | reverse complement strand
AGTTGACCTTCATCGAGGCTTGTCCACCTTCTGTCGCCGTTGCGATCCACGTCGCGGAATAACGCGCCGAGGTTAGCTGGCGGCCCTGCGGTTGCGCGGGCACGCGCTCCCTGGGCTCACCCCATGGCGAGCAAGACCCGGATGTTCCAGAAGACGACCATCACGTACCACAGATCGACCGCGGCAAGCACCCACAGCAGACGCGGGCGCGGGCCCGAGCGCACGACCAGCAGGCCAATCGCGGCCAGGCAGACGCACTTGAGCACGGCGGCCCCGAAGACGTTGCCGACGATCGGCGCCATCACCGGATTTCCCTCGGCACCGCCGTGGCGCAACACGAGACGCGTGGTGATCAGATCCACGATGTTGCTGAGGACCAGTGCAACGAAGAGTGCCGACGGGACCGAACGGCGCCGCGATCGCTCGTGCCGCGCCGCGACCTCGACAGCTGACCCGACCAATGCCACGACAAGACCCTAGATTGCGACAATCAAGGACACCAATAGGTCATCTTTATCATTGAAAGATACTGAGGAACATCAGTGACGCGCGTTGCCGGACACGCTTGCCGCGATGATTCCGGCCATCGCGTCACGCAGGTTCTCGGCGCCCGCGCCGACGGCCACCAGGCCGCGACGATGCGCAGCAACGTGAGCGAGCATCGAGACGAGCACCCCGCTGAGCGCCCGCGGATCGGTCGACTGCGGCAGTCGGCCGGCGTTCCTCGCTTCCAGGATCACTGCCTGCAGCGCGTCGCTCGCGCCACTCAACAAAGCAGTACGCAGTTCACGGAAGCGGCGATTGCCCTCGAGGGCGGCAAGGTCGATCACGCTGATGAGCGCGCCGTGCTGCTCCCACAGCGAGAGGTAACCGTCGGCAACCCGCTGCGCCGTGCGATAGATCTCGGCGGGCGACCAGTCACCCTGCTCGACAAGCGCCCGCAGCGCAGCGCTGCCACTGTCGGCCAAGTCGCGCGCCAAGGCCAGTAGCGCTGACTCGATGTCAGGAAAATATTGATAGAAGGTGGCCGGCGATGTACCCGCGGCACGCGCAATGTCGACCACCTTGAGGTCGCGCAATGTGGTCGACGCGAGCAGCGCGCGTGTTGCCTCGATCAGTCGCTGCCGTGTGGCCCGGCCGCGACGCCCCGGTACGCGCCCGTCGACAGCACGCAGGGTCGCGGCCGCAAGCGGGGTCGCGACCGCAAGCGGGACCGCTACGGCGTTTCGTCGATCGGTTTCCACGCTTCGCGAGCATTGTCGTACACAAGCCATTTCGACGAACCGGCGTCATACAAGATGTACGCGTTGCGGGCCGGGTCCCATTGCGGTTGGCCAGGCGCAGCAGCCACCGGAGCTTCAACGACCGGGGCTACGGGCGCCGTCACCGGTGCAGGCAGAGGCACCGGTGGTGCGAGCGGCGCGACCGGTGCGAACATCGGCATCGGCATCGGCGCCGACGGCGCTGCTTGTTGACCGGCCATGGCCGGCGCCAGCGGTGGTGACGAACCCTTCGACCGCTTCCACAGGACGAATCCGACCCCGGCCGCGGCGAGGACGACTGCACCGATGATCCACGGCAGTTTGGACGACCCGCCGCCGCTGCTGGTACCGCTGGATTTGTCCGTGTTCGGCGAAGACGTTCCGCCCGCTGAGGAACCAGCGCCCTTGATGGACGGCAAGTTCTTCCCGGCGTCGGTGTAGATCTTTCCGGTGATCGCGGCGCCCGGTTCGGTACGCGCCTTCAGGGTGCGGGTGTCACCGAGCACATTCAAATTCCAGATCAACGTGCCGTCATCGGCGATCCGGTCGGGGTTGGAGTCCTTCTCGACCAGGCGGCCGGGGAGCTTGATGCGCACGATGTTCGAGGCGCCCTGGAGAAATTGCTTCGCGATCGCCGACGAACCGGCATCTGCACCGGTGGTGTCACCCGACGATGCCGAGGGAGAGGCCGAGAACGTCCAAGCGGTGCCGTCCTTTGCGAGCGAGAACGAGTCGAAGCCAATGCCCGAGCCGGTCGACGTGTCATCCTGCAGTCCGCTGAGCACCGCAGTGAGCTGATCCATTGGATTGTCGCCCGCCGCGAACGATGCGGTGATCTTGATCCCGCAGAAGTCGCCGTCGGTGTAGTCCTCGAGCTTCGCGCCGCTCGGCAGGTCGGCTTGATTGTTCTTTGCGCCGTCGCGCACCTGCTGGCACGTCTCGGACCCGGACGCCCCGCTTGCGTCGCCGAACGACTTGCTCAGCTGTGCGATGGCCTTCGGATTGATCGCCACGATCTCGGTGTAGGTGCCCGAACCGTCGTCGTTCACCTTGACCGTGAGGTCGGATCGGTAGCAACCCGAGGCCAACAACATGAGCACGGCGCCGAGCACCACTACTGGCCATTTCCGCATCGGTACCCTCGCTGTTGTCGACGACTGACCCGAGACTACCTACCGCGGAGAACGTGCGCAGATAGCTGACAACTCCATCGCGAACCTTTTCTCTCGGCTCAGCCTCGGGCTCGGTGTTGCCGGGTCGCCTCGCCCATCGGCTCGATCTCCGATGTACTGAGACGCGAACCGTGTCAATGCCTCGCGCGCCTCGCGCGTGCGCGTCCACGGCGACACAATGAGACGATCGACACCCGCTGCTTCCCACGCGGCCAGATCGGCGTCCGAATTGCACGCGCCGCAAAGCGTGACCACGCCGCGATGACCGGGGCGTTCACGATGTTCGATGGCCCGATAGCGAGCCACGATCTCCGCGCCGGTCTGCGGCGTGTGCACAAGGCCCATCCAACCATCGGCGTGCGCCGCGCGGCGCATGGCGCGCTCGGTCTCACCGCCGACTTGCAGCGGCGGATGCGGCTTCTGCACCGGCTTGGGCTCGAAACGAACTGGGGGGAAGTCATAGAACTCACCGTGATGCTCGATGATGTCTTCGGTCCACAACCGCCGCACCACATCGATGGCCTCGTCGAGACGACGCCCGCGGGTGCGCTGATCAAGCCCCGCGGCCTCCCATTCGTTGAGCAGCCAACCAGCACCGACGCCGAGCTCGCAGCGGCCGCGCGAGACAATGTCGAGCGTGGCGAAACCGCGTGCGGTGGCGAACGGATGACGCAAGGCAAGCAGGTACACGAACACACCCAGCCGGATGTTTGTGGTGCCTGCCGCAAGAAACGACAACATCGCCGGGACGTCGTAAACGGGCGTGGCCGCATCGACCGGCGGATGTTCTTCACCCGGAATGAGCTGACCGCGCATCTCGATCGGGAACACCAGATGATCCGCGATCCACACCGACTCGAACCCCAACGCATCGGCGTGGACGACCACGTCAGACCACGCGTCGGGGTGCAGGTTGCGCAACAAGATGCCGAACTTCAACGGGGGTTGCTCACAGCGTGAATCCGCCCCCGGTCTTGCGCTTCCATCCGTGCGCCGCCCATGTGCCGCCATCAATGTGGAGCGCGGCGCCGGTCATGAAACGCGACATGTCGGACGCGAGGTACACGGCCGCCGCGGCGCAGTCGTGTACCGAGCCGGTCTCGGGCCACGACGTGAGCTCAAGGCCCGCCAACTCGATGGCACCTGATGCCTCACCCAACCCCTCGTCACCCGGTGTCGGAATCATGTCCGGCGCGATGTTGTTGATGCGGATCTTGCGCTCCGCCAACTCCATCGACAACGAGAACGAAAGGTTCGTGACTGCGGCCTTCATCGCCGAGTAGATCGCGAAGCCGGGACCCGCGCGATGGCCTTCGATCGACGTGATATTGATGATCGACCCGCCGTTGATCATGAGCGGCACGACATGGCGGATGAAGATCGTGACGCTCGCGAAGTTCTCGCGCATCACCGCGTTCTCGCCCTTCGCACTCACATCGAGAAACGGCGACCAGAAGCCGCCGCCCGCGTTGTTCACCAAGATGTCGACCGCGCCGAACTCCTCGCCCACCTCGCGCACGAACGCCGCAGCGGCATCTTCGTCTCGCACATCGAGCACGCCGACGTGTGTGCGACGGCCGAGCGCCTCGATGTCACGCGCGGTGGAGCGGAGGCCATCCTCCTTGCGATCACACACCGCGACATGGGCGCCGAAGCGAGCCAACGCGAGAGCCGTCGCCTCACCGATTCCCTGTGCCGCGCCGGTGACGATCGCGACACGGTCGGTGAGCAGGATGGCGCTCGGATCGAGCGGTCGGCTTTCCCAAAGGGACGGGTTCGGTCCGGGTGTGGTCATGGCCGCACGCTACTCGGCGAATTCTGCCCGAATCGCCGACGTGTCAGCGCCGTGCGCACGTGCCGAACCGCGTACTTCGCGGGCGTGAGGTGCAGCGACCGAGCCGTTCCACTCGGTACCGATCGGCATCGCGTCACCACCCACGTACGCGGCGCAGCGGCGCAGCGATACGTCGATCACTTGGCCGCGATTGCCGACCAGTGCGGCCATCGCCGCACACGTGGCGTAGAGCGCCGTGATCGGGTCAGCTCCCGCATCGGCGACGAACATCGGCGGCTCGCCGACCACGAGACCGGCCGCCGCCGCGGCGTCGTCGCCGAACGCCACGCGCTGAGCATCGACGCCGTAGCGACCGTGACCGGTGATCGAGATCCACGCGGTGTTGTGGTCGAGTGCCACCGTCATTGGATCGATGCCGAGCGCGTCCATGACGCGCGGACGCGACCCTTCGATCACGACGTCGGCGCGCTCGACGAGTCGGCGCAACAACGCAATGTCGCGCCCGTCGGCGAAGTCGAGCGCGACACATTCCTTGTCGAAATTGAGCAGGTCGAAGAACGCGGCGGGGCCGCGGCGCGCGCCGTCTGGCCGCGTCGCGCCTTCGACCTTGATCACGCGCGCGCCGCACTGGCCGACCAACGATGCAGCAAGCGGCCCTGCCCACAACGACGACAAGTCGATCACCAACGACGTGCGCGGCGCGGGTTGGGCGTCGACCACGTGCTCGGGCCGCAGACGCGCGGTGCGTTCCCCGACGGCGGGGTCGCCGATCACGTACGGCGACGCGGGCCGCTTGCGCTCACCCGGCTCGGGCACTTCACCCAACGGCAAGCTGAGCAGACGCGCCTGCACTCCTAGCTGGGCGCGCGTTCGCACCCGGATAGCGGCTTCCACCTCGTGCCACGGCGCATCCGATGCAACGTCACCGTCGAGCAGCGCGGGCAGTGCGGCAAGATCGTCGCCCCGGGCAAGGTTGAGCGCGATCCAGCCATCGGCGGCCCGCACCAAGTGCGCGTTTCCCCCGACCGACGAGCCCCCGCGGCGTCCGAACCCGGCGATCGCGGCACGCTCGCCGAGCAGCGCCAACGGGTCAAGATTGAGGGTCACTTCTCGACACGCCGCCAACAGCTGGCTCACCGCGCCCGCACCGAGCAGCCGCGTCGCAATTCGGGGGTCACACGCAACGGGCGCGCCAGCGCCGGGGCCGGTGAGTGCCAGCGCGCCGGACGCGGCCCACGCCGACGCGGCGTCGACCGGCACCAGTCGCAACACCGGAAATGGCGGCTCGCCGAGACTGCGCGTCGCGTCGATCGCTCCGATTGGCTCGAGCGCCTCGATCCGCTGGGCATGGACCGGCCCATGCACAACCGGTACCCGGATCACCTGCGCGCCCAGAGCTTCGAGCACGTCCGCCGCGGCCTCGACAACTCCATCGGTGCCGGTGCACACAAACGGCAATCCGGCGAGTGGAGCACGCATGACACGGGCACGCTACCGGTACCACACGCGCCCGGTTCACGGGCACGCCACTAGCCTGGGTTGGTCCCGAAGACACTGTCGCGGGATCATGGCTTGTTCATTCCTGCGTTCACGAGGTTGCGAAATGCCCGCAATGAAGGCCGGTTCCCGGCTGAAGAGCACCGTCTGCACCACTGAGGTCATCGTCGTCAAAGCCCCCGCGGGCGAAGTCGATGTCTCCTGCGGAGGCGCACCGATGGCGCTCGGCACCGAGACGATCACCGACCGGGGCCACGCCGCGGCCGACGCCAAGGCGGGCAGCGCGCTCGGCAAGCGCTACGTGAATGCCGACGAGACACTCGAGATCCTCTGCACCAAGGCCGGCGAGGGAAGCCTCGGCGCGAACGGGGTGTTGTTGGCGTTGAAAGAAGCAAAGCCGCTCCCGGCTTCCGACTGAAGATGCGGTCCACGACCACCGCTCGGTATCGGCAAGAGGGCGCGCTCCGATGAATGTGATGATGCTGCTCGAGATGGCAGCCAGTGGTTTCGGCGACCGCGTGGGGCTCGGCTCGAAGCACGGCGGCGGTCTCACCTATGCGCAAATGTTCGACCAGGCGGGCGCGGCTGCGGCGTACTTCATGGATGCCGACATCAAGAGCGTGAGCCTTGTCGACGTGTCGAGCCCCGCGTTGCCGTTGACGCTGTTCGGCGCCGCGTGGGCGGGCAAACCGTTCGTGCCGCTGAACTATCGTCTCACTGCCGACGAGTTGCGCCGCCTCGCGGCCGAGGTATCGCCCACGGTCACGGTGTGCGAGGACCAAGCGCAACCGAAGTTGTTCGACATTGCCGGCGTGCGGCCGATCCTGCGCGATGAGTTCCTGCGTTCGATCGCCTCCGAGACGCCCGCAGCGCCCGAGTGGGGCATGGATCCCGACGAGATCGCGATCCTGCTCTACACGAGCGGCACGACGGGCACACCGAAAGCTGCCGTGCTGCGGCACAAGCATCTCGTGTCGTACATCTTGGGTTCGGTCGAGTTCATGGGCGCCGACGACGACGAAGCCACGCTCATCTCCGTGCCGCCGTATCACATCGCCGGTATGGCCGCGATCTTGTCATCGGTTTACGCCGGCCGGCGCATCGTGCAGCTGCCGGCCTTCGATGCACGTACGTGGATCGACGTTGCGATTCGCGAAGGCATCACCCACGCGATGGTCGTGCCCACCATGCTGGCGCGCATCGTCGACTGCATGGAGCACGACGCCATCCCCACGATTCCCACCTTGCGCGCGTTGTCCTACGGCGGCGGAAAGATGCCGTTGCCGGTGATCGAGAAGGCACTTGATTTGTTGCCGCAGTGCAACTTCGTCAACGCCTACGGACTCACCGAGACCAGCTCCACCGTGTGCATCCTCGGCCCTGACGATCATCGTGCCGCTCGTGCCAGCGATGATCCGGCCGTGCGCCGCCGTCTCACGTCGGTCGGCAAGCCGTTGCCGTCAGTCGAGATCACCGTGCGCGACGACGACGGCCGCGCCGTGGCCGATGGCCAGCACGGCGAGATCTGGGTGCGCGGCGAACAGGTTTCCGGCGAGTATCTCGGTCGCGGTTCGCTGCTCAACGCCGAGGGCTGGTTCCCGACCAAAGACGGCGGCTACGTCGACGCGGATGGCTTCTTGTTCCTCGAAGGTCGCATTGACGACATCATCATCCGCGGGGGCGAAAACATTTCCCCCGGCGAGATCGAGGACGTGCTGCTGCAACACCACGGTGTGGCCGATGCCGCCGCGATCGGCGTGCCATCGGTGCAATGGGGCGAGGCGGTCGGCGCTGTCGTTGTGCGAGCTGCGGGCTCGACGGCAACGCCCGAGGAGCTGCGCGACTGGGTCGCGCATCACCTACGCACGTCGCGCGCGCCCGAACTCGTGGTGTTCCGAGACGAGTTGCCCTACAACGACATGGGCAAGCTTCTCCGCCGTGTCCTGAAGGCCGAGATTGCGTCACTCGGCGACGTCGAAGGCTGATTCGAGATGGGGGCGCCCGCCAGGTGGAGCCCCGACGAGCTTGCAGTACCCGACGCGTACACGCGCCTCGGTGAGCTGCGCGGGTGGCCGTGTGTGGTGATCGACGCGCCGGCCGACGATTGTCCGGTGCCGGCTGGGCTGCCGGCCGTGGTGATTGCGCTCGCGGAGGACGACACGTCCGTCGAGGCAGCCGACGTCGTGGTCGGTACCGACGACGAGCTCGCGGTCGTCGTCGCCGCAGTCGCGGCCTCACCGCGCGCGTCGGTAGTACTCGCGCAACTCCTTCGCCTACAACGAACGCTCTCGCCGATCGACGCTCTCGCTGCCGAATCGTTCGCGTATGCCACCCTCCAGGGCAGCCACGAGTTCGCGCGATGGCTTGGCGGCCGGGGTGCGAGGGTGCGCAAGCCCGATGCCACAGCGCGCGTGCGTGTCGACTTCGCCGACGGGGGCCAAACCGCGATCGTGACCCTCGATCGGCCGCGTCTCTTCAACCTCTACGACGCCGCCATGCGCGACGCCTTGGTGGAAGCGATGTCGGTCATGGTCGCCGATGTCACGGTGAGCCGAGTCGAGCTACGCGGCGCCGGCAAGTCGTTCTGTGCCGGCGGCGACCTGGCCGAGTTCGGCACCACGCACGACACCGCGCTCGCACACCTCCTGCGCTGCACCGCCAATGTCGCGCCGCTCATGCTTGCCGCGGCGCCCAAGCTGCACGCGTTCGTTCACGGTGCTGCGGTGGGGGCAGGCTGCGAGCTCGTTGCGTTCGCGTCCCACGTCACCGCTACATCAGACGCGACGTTCTCGCTACCCGAGGTGTCGATGGGGCTGATCCCCGGCGCCGGTGGCACGGTCAGCGTGACGAACCGCGTCGGACGTCACCGCACCGCGTGGATGGCCCTCACCGGTGCTCGCGTCGACGCGGTCACCGCGCTCGCTTGGGGCCTCATCGACGCCATCGGTTGAGCGCGCGATCGCAGGAGAAGTCGACCGCGGTCATCGCAGCGTGATCACAACCGCTCGATGATGGTGACGTTGGCCTGGCCGCCACCCTCACACATCGTCTGCAGGCCGTAGCGACCGCCGGTGCGTTCGAGTTCGTTGAGCATGGTGGTCATCAACCGTGCACCGGTCGCGCCAAGTGGGTGACCGAGCGCGATCGCGCCGCCGTTCACGTTGACCTTGGCATGCGGAATGCCCACATCCTTCATCCATGCGAGCACCACCGACGCGAACGCTTCGTTGCACTCGAACAGATCGATGTCATCAAGCTTCATGCCCGACTTCGCCAGGGCGTACCTGGTGGCAGCGATCGGCCCGCTGAGCATGTAGATCGGATCGTCTCCGCGCACGCTCATGTGGTGGATACGCGCTCGTGGCTTGAGTCCATGCGTCTTCACGGCGCGCTCGGACGCGATGAGCATTGCGGACGACGCATCGCTGATCTGAGACGCAACCGCGGCGGTCAGGCGGCCGCCTTCGACAAGCAGCTTCAGCGTGGCCATCTTTTCGCGCGTCGTGTCGCGGCGAGGGCCCTCGTCGCGCGCCACATCGTTGAGCGCGACGATCTCGTTGTCGAAACGCGCCTCGTCCTGCGCACGGATGGCGCGTTGGTGCGACTCGAACGCGAACGCCTCCATCTGGTCGCGTGTGATCTCCCACTTTTCGGCGATGAGCTCGGCGCCACGGAACTGCGACACCTCTTGCGTGCCATAGCGCGCCACCCACCCTTCGGACCCGCTGAAGGGATCACTGAAGCCGAGGTCGGCAGTAGCCGTGAGCGCGAACCCAATGGGGATCATCGACATGTTCTGCACGCCACCGGCCATCACCAGGTCGTTCACGCCGGCCATGATCGACTGCGCCGCGAAGCTGATGGCCTGCTGCGCCGAGCCGCACTGGCGGTCGATAGTGACGCCCGGAATCTCTTCCGGCAGACCCGCCGCCAACCAACACGTACGGGCGATGTCGCCCGCCTGCGGACCGAGCGCATCGACGCAACCGAACATCACATCGTCGATCGTCGCCGGGTCGACCCCGGTGCGAGCAAGCACCGCCTTGATGGTGTGCGCACCGAGATCAGCCGGGTGTACCTTGGCGAGCCCGCCATTGCGGCGCCCGACTGGCGTGCGCACTGCGTCGATGATGTAGGCCTCGGCCATAGGGAACCCCTCGCTATTGCGACTAAGAGGATGCGCCGATAGGCGCGAGTCCTTCGACGTCAATTCTGCCCGGTCGTCGCCTGGTTCGCGCCGGCGACAACCGCGCCTTAGCGCGGCTCGCGGGGCAGGCCGAGGACGCGCTCACCGATCACGTTGCGCTGCACCTCGTTCGAGCCGGCGTAGATCGTGTGGGCCCGCGAGTACAAGAACGTGCGCTGGAGGGCACCAAGCGGATAGTTCTTGGCGCCCACCTCGTCGGACACGACGGCGTCAGACGGTGCCACCATGCCCGCGGCGCCTAGCACCCGCATCATGACCTCGCCCATCGTGCGATGCCAGTTCGACCAGTAGAGCTTGCCAATCGACATCTCGGGCCCCGGCACCCCACCGGAGCCGATCACGGCGAGCATGCGAAGGTTGCTGTATCGCATGATCTCGAGCGTGATGTACGCCTGCGCGAGCGCCTGACGAATGTTGGGATCATCTGCAGCACCTGTGGTGCGAGCGAACGCCATGAGATCGTCGAGTTCCTTGCGGAAGGAGAGCTGCTGGCCGAGTGTCGATGCGCCGCGCTCGAAGCTGAGCGTGCCCATAGCGACTTCCCAACCTTTGCCCACCGCGCCAACCACGAGGTCGGCGCCGGTACGAGCCTCCTCGAAGAAGACCTCGTTGAACTCGGCGCCACCGGTGATCTGCACGATCGGACGAATCTCCACCCCACGTTGATCCATCGGGACAAGCAGGTAGGACAATCCGTTGTGACGCTGCGACTGGGGCTCGGTGCGACACACCACGAAGCACCACTGCGCATATTGCGCGAGCGAGGTCCACACCTTCTGCCCGGTGATGACCCACTCGTCGCCGTCGAGCACCGCGCGCGTTTGCACGTTCGCGAGATCGGAGCCTGCGTTGGGCTCGCTGTAGCCCTGACACCACATCTCGTCGCCCGACAAGATCTTCGGGATGAACCGCTGCTGCTGCGCTGGAGTGCCGTAGGCGACAATCGTCGGCCCGGCAAGCGTGAGACCCATGTTGGGGATGCGACCAGGCGCACGCGATTCCACATACGTCATATGGAAGATGACCTGCTCGAAAATCGAGCATTCGCGGCCGCCCAGCTCGAGTGGGTACCCGAGTCGCAGCCAGCCGCCGCGGGCAAGCTCGCGCTCCCACTCGATGAGCAGGGGGAAGCCGATGTCTTCCTGACCGGTACCGCCTTTGCCTCGTAGGGCGGCGAACTCGCCGACGAGGTGCGCTTCGAGCCACGTACGTACTTCGTCCTGAAACGCCAGCTCAGAAGGAGTCAACGCAAAATCCATAGTGGGCCAGACGCTACCCGTCCGCCGATGAGACGCGGCAGACGGGCCGGGGACGCGCCGGCCCGTCGAGCTGACCCTCACACCGGGTCCGGCCTACGATGCTCAAGCTGCATGTGCGACATGTGGCGGAAGACTTCGCGAGCGAGGGGAACCATCGGTGGCCGAACCGGTCATGTCGTACGAGGCGGCGACCATGCAACTCACGGCGCCGGGCGCGCCCTACGAGATCGCCGAGCAAGTGGTGTTCGGCGAGCGAGTGTCGGTCTTCGCAAAGCGGCCGCGGCACCTGCGCGCCATGCTCGCCGCGTCGGCCGGGTTCGGCGATAGCACCTACGTCCATTTCGACGACGGTCGCACGCTGACCTTCGAGGAACACGTTGGCGTCGTGGGTTCGATTGCCGCCGCGCTGTCGGAGCACTACGGCATCGGGCCGGGTGATCGCGTCGGCATCCTCGGCGCGAACAGCCTCGAATGGCTGCTGACCTTCTGGGCCACCGTGAGCCTGGGCGCGTGCGCGGTTGGTTACAACGGTTGGTGGCAGAACGACGAGATCCGCTTCGGTCTCGCGCTCACGAAGCCGAAGCTGCTCGTGGCCGACGCAAAGCGCCTCGAACGAGTCGCCGGTGGCCGCGACGCGCTCGACATGGCAGTCATCGAGATGGAAACCGAGTTCGCTGCGCTCATCGAACATCGCCCGGGCGCCACGCTGCCCACCGTCGCTATCGATGAGGACGACGCTGCCGCGATCATGTTTACGTCGGGTACGACCGGTCGACCGAAGGGCGCGATCTCGACGCATCGAAACCTCATCTCCTTCACACAGATGTCGTTTTTCAGTGGCGCTCGCGCCGCGATGATGTACCCACCCTCGGCTCCACCGGTGCCAACGGTTTCGCTGTGCAGCTCGCCCATGTTTCACGTTTCCGGCCTGCAGTCGGCCATCATCGCTGGCGTCGCGTCCGGCGCGAAGTTCGTTTGGACAACGGGTCGCTTCGACCCGACGCGAGTGCTCGATCTCGCCGTCGAGCACGGCGTCACGCGTCTCGGTGGCATCACCACACAGTTGTGGCGCATCATCGAACACCCTGAGTTCGAGAAATACGATTTGTCGAGGGTCACCAGCTCGGGTGGTGGCGGCAGCGTGTTCTCGCCCGAGTTGCAACGCACCGTGCGCGAGAAGATCCCGACGGCGGCGAATGCGTTCAGCGTCGGCTACGGCCTCACCGAATGCGGCGGTCTGTGCACGATGGCCACGAACGACATGCTCCTCGCGGACCCGGCTTGCGTCGGTCGCCCGCTCCCCACCGCGCAGGTCGCGATTCTCGACGAT
>JAYUFA010000339.1:0-1767 GCA_043738925.1 Actinomycetota bacterium | reverse complement strand
GCTCGGGTGGGCGCGAAGGCACGGCACTACAGATGACGGGCAGCGTGACCGACATGTTCTCGCGCGCGGTAAGGCTGGCGGAATCCGACCGGAGTCTCATGCTCGTTGCCGCCATGGCGGGCGCGTTCGGAGCCGTGTTCGGTGTGCCGTTGGCGGGGGCGGTCTTCGCGCTTGAGGTGCAGTCCGTCGGGCGTGTGCGCTATGAAGCGCTCGTGCCCGCGCTCACGGCATCGGTGGTCGGTGACCTTGTCGTGCGCGGTCTTGGACACGCACACAGCGCGTATCCGCAGCTCGTCGTGTCGGTGAACGCGCCGCTGCTCGCCAAGCTCGCCGTGGCTGGTATCGCGTTCGGGCTCGCGGGTGCAGTGTTTGTCGAATGCATCCACGGTGTGCGGGCGCTGTTGACCCGTTGGTTGCCTTGGCCCCCGCTGCGACCGGTGCTTGGCGGTATCGGTGTGGTTGGGCTCGCCGTGTTGTTCGGCAGCGACTGGTTGGGCCTGTCACTGCCGTTGATCTCGCGAGCCCTCGCAGGCGAGCACCTGACGTTCGCGGTATTCGCGTTGAAGATTCTCTTCACCGCAATAACGCTCGGCAGTGGCTTTCCCGGAGGTGAGGTGACGCCGCTGTTCGTAACGGGGGCAACGCTGGGCGCCGCGCTCGCGTCGCCCTTGCACGTCGACGTGACTCTGCTTGCGGCGGTCGGCTTCGTGGCCGTTTTCGCGAGTGCCTCGAACACGCCGCTTGCGTGCACGATCATGGGCGTCGAGCTGTTCGGCCGAGCGGCACTCCTGCCGTTCGCCGTCGGCTGTGTCATTGCCTACGTGTTCTCGAGTCATCGCGGCATTTACGTGACTCAGCGCATCGACGCCGCGAAGGGCCCCCGTCGCATTGACGGCTCGCCCACACTCGCCGCTTACGAACGTGCGCGCGACCGTAAGCGAACTGCGTGATGCCTCGGACGCCGACGAGACGGGCGCGGCGGTTGGTACTCCGAGATTCCCGCAACGACCGAACGGGTAGTGTGTCCCCCACACGATCGAGGGGGCTCCGTGGGACAAATGTTGGTGTTCACGAACGCGGCCGACGGTCGCGACGACGAGTTCAACCGTTGGTACGACGAGGTGCACCTGGACGAGGTACTTCGGGTGCCCGCGTTCACGGCGGCGCGACGGTTCCGCACGGCCGACGCGCAGGTCTTCGTCAACCAGCCGTACCGATACGTCGCCATCTACGAGTTCGCGGGCGACGCGCAGGCCGCGATCGACCAACTGATGGCCGCGTCATCGACGTTCAACATGTCTGACGCCATGCACCCGGACTCGAATGTCGTGCTCGTCGAGGAGCACCTCCCGCGCTGACGGCCAGGCGCGCCCAGCGTCTATGCCGCTGAGCTAGGTTTGGTCGTATTCACGATCGCATCTCCCGGTGGCGGCGGATGCAGAGATGAGGCACCGGTGCCCACGATCATGGCAATGCATGAAGTCGACGACGTCGCGCATTGGTTGTCTTCGCCCAAGCGCGCCGAGGTATTCGGTCCGCTGGGTATCACGATGCGCACGTTCGTCGACCCGACCAACCCGAATCGTGTCGGACTTCTGGGCGACATCCCCGACATGGACGCGTTCCAGGCCGTGATGGCCTCGGAGGCCGGCGCCGAAGCTATGAAGTTCGATGGCGTACGGCCCGAGACACTCGTGATCCTCGTCGAGTCGTAAGCGCCGCCCCGGCCAAGCATCTCGGCGTGAGCTCAGTGGGTGCCGACGGGCT
>JAYUFA010000338.1:0-32302 GCA_043738925.1 Actinomycetota bacterium | reverse complement strand
CGATTGCTCGTGCGTTGGTGCACGCGCCGGCGGTTGTGCTCGCCGATGAGCCGACGGGAAGTCTGGATTCGGCGACGGCGATGGAGGTCACCGCGTTGCTGGTGAGCGCAGCTCGCAGCCACAACGCCGCGGTGGTGTTGGTCACCCACGACGAACGGGTCGCCGCGCACGCCGACCGTATTGTGCGCATCGATTCTGGTCGTCTCGTCGGGCCTGCGATGACCGCGAACCGAACGTCGTCATGAAGAACCTTCTGATCCGATCATTGACCCGCTTTCCGCGGCGCCTCGTCGTGGGAGTGGTCGGTGTCGCGCTGCCGGTTGGACTGCTGGCCGCTATTGCGTTTTTCGTTGACAGCGCTTCGCAGTCGATGAGCCGCCAAGCGGTCGCGAACGTGAAGGTCGATTTGCAGGCCGTCGCAACGAGCCCAACTGTCGATATGGCCGCGCTCGCCAAGCAGCTCGTGGTGGTGCCGGGGATTGTGTCTGCGGAGCGCTTCGCCGCGGTCGATGTCGACGTGACAACACCGTTGTCGGCGACGCCGACACGAGCCCGTCTTTTCGCTGTCGATCCCACCTATTTCGCGGCACACGATTGGTTGCATGTCACTGGCGGAACTCTCGCCACCGGCACGTTGTTGGCTGATCCGCTCGCAGCGGCTGCATCGACGCCGATCGCCTCTGTCCAGGTCGCGTTGGCGGGTGGCGTGGTGATCGCGACGCTGCCGGTTGATGGCAGCGTCGATCTACGCGACGCGACACCGTTTTGGGCGCTGCCGTCCGGCGATGAGCAGGGCAGCGTCGTGTTCTCCCCGAACGCGCTCGTTGTCGACTATTCGACGTTTGAACGAACACTGCTGCCCGCGATCCGCGCCGATTTCGCCGCTGGTGGCTTGACTGCGAAGGCTGCCGCTTCGTCGACATCGTTGCCGCCGCTGAGCATCGAAACGCAGCTGGTCATCGATCGGTCGATGCTGAGCGCGGAGCCGGTCACCGCCACCCGTAACGCGACGGCGTTGCGGCGCACCCTTGAACGTGTCGAACCGGGTTCGATCACCGTCGTCGACAACGTCACCGAAGCGTTGGGTTCCGCGCGTACCGACGCGACGAACGCCAAAATCTTGTTCTTGTTGATAGGTATTCCCGGTGTGCTGGTCGCCGCCGCGCTGTCACTCACCACGTCAAACGCGCTTGCCGCGACGCGACGACGCGAACAGGCGTTACTGCGCCTTCGGGGCGCGACACCGCAACAGTTGCGACGGCTTGCGTTGGGCACCATGTCCGTCGTCGGCGCCGCCGGAAGCGTCGTCGGTGTCGCCGCTGGATACCTCGCGGTGCGGGCCAGTTTGAGCGGCCCGCTGCCCGGTGTCGCGAGCGCACGTTTCGCAATCTCTGCTCTGCTCGGAGTAACCGTCGGAGCGATCGTCACCGCGATTGGCTCGCGCGTGTTGTCGCGGGCGACAACGACATCGAGTTTCGTGACCGAACGCCGTGGTTTCGAACGGGGCTGGTCGCCGACGTGGATGCGCCGCCGGATCGATGTCATCGCGCTCATCGTGGGTGCCGTGATCTTGGTGATCAACGCGGCCACGGGCGGGTTTCGTCGCACGCCGGGCGGTGAGACCCAAACGTTGGCGCTCGGGTTCTTTGTGTTGATCGGACCGATCGCGTTGTGGCTCGGCGCCGCGATGCTCGCCACGAGGCTCCTGCTGCGACTGGCCACGCGCGTCACCAGACCCGCGGCGACGAACTCACCCGCGAGTTGGCGGGCCGCGAACCTGCGCTTCATGGGCCGGCGCCCGGCGCGCACCGGGGCAACGATTCTGCTGGGCACGCTCGCCGTCGCCTTCGGCGTGAATCTGCTCACGTTCGTACACACCTACGATGCGGGCCGAGCCCGTGACGTCGCGGTCGGTCTCGGTTCTGACCTTCGCGTCATACCCGCGCTCACGACCCCGGTGCCCGTGCCGCCGCTCGCGGCTGGGGACATTGCCGGCTCGACGCCGCTGCGACGCATCGTGGCAACGGTGGGGTCGGATCGTCGTAACGTCTACGCGATCGACACCGCCACCTACTCATCGACAGTGACCTCAGCGCCGGTCATGCAAAGCGGTAAGGGTGTCGAGTCGCTCGAGTCGAACCCGAACGGTGTGCTTGTCGATTGGCAGCTGGCACGCGATTTCGCCATCCGTGTGGGCGACATCGTCAGGGTCTCGTTCAAGGATCCGGCGGGCAAGCCCCGAGTCGGCAGCTATACCGCGACCGGGGTGTTCCGATCGTTCGCGCCTGCGTCGCCGAGCAGCGAACTCGTCGTCAATGTCACGTCGCTGCCGATCGCGGCGCCGCCCCCCGATTTCTACCTGGCGCGTGTCGCTTCGGGTCACACCCAAACCGAGGTGCGCCTCCGTCTCAATGCCGCGGCCGCGACGTCGGCCTCGTGGCGCGTCTCGACGGCCGGCGACGCGTTCCAACGAGAGCAATCCACGTTGGCGTTCTTGGACCTGCGTGGCCTGTCTCGGATCGAAACGGGTGGCACAGCGCTCATCGCAGCGATCGGCGTGGCGCTGCTCGGCGCGTTCGTGGTGCTCGAACGACGACGGGAGTTCGCAGTGCTCCGAGCGGTTGGCGCCACGACGGCGCAGGTATTCACCGGCCCCGCTCTCGAAGCGATCGCGACAGTCACAGCGTCTGTCGTTTTTGGGGTCCCCATAGGGCTCGGCACTGCGGTCGTGTCGACTCGGGTGCTGTCACTTTTGTTCACCCTGCCGGCGCCGACCATATCGCCGCCGGTGTTCCAGCTCGTCGTCCTGGTGGCCATAACCGCTGCCGCGGCAGTTGTGGCCATCGCCGGATCGCTCGCGGTGCTCGCACGGCAGCGACCCTCCGTTGTGTTGCGCGAACTCTGAGAACCGGACGATCGAGACGATGCGGATACTCGTAGTCGAGGACGAAAAGCGCATCGCTGCGGCAGTCAAGCGTGGTCTTGAAGCTGAGGGATACGCGGTAGATGTCGCGTTCAACGGCACCGACGGGTTGTGGATGGCCCGCGAGAACACCTACGACGTGATCGTGCTCGACATCATGTTGCCGGGCGTCAATGGGTTCCAGATATGCGCTCAGCTACGCGACGCAAACGACTGGACGCCGATCTTGATGCTCACCGCGAAACACGGTGAGCACGACCATGCCGAAGCGCTCGACACTGGCGCGGACGACTACTTGACGAAGCCGTTCTCGTACGTGGTCCTCGTTGCCCATATCCGAGCTTTGCTTCGCCGCGGCGGCCAACCCGTCGCGATCACCTACGCCGTTGGTGACCTCCTTGTCGAGCCATCCAAGCATCGCTGCGCTCGTGGCGACGCGGAGATCACGCTGACTGCCCGAGAGTTCTCGGTGCTCGAATACTTGATGCGACGCGCCGGCGACGTCGTTCCCAAACGCGACATTCTTGAGAACGTCTGGGATTTCGACTTCGACGGCGACCCGAACATTGTCGAGGTGTATATAGGGCACCTCCGCCGCAAGATCGACGAACCTTTCGAACGCCGTACCATCGAAACCATCCGCGGTGCCGGATACCGCCTCGCCGCAGTTGACTGCTGACATGGACGCAACAGTTGGCATTCGCCGCCGTATCAGCGGCGTACGCGGTCGTGCCACCATCGGCGCCCTTCTTGTTGTCGGAGCGGCGCTGTTCGCCGGCTCGGTAGGTCTCGTCCAAGCGCAACGTCGAACCCTTACCGCCGACCTGGAGACGTCTGCCGTTGCCCGCGCTACGGACCTCGCGGCGGCGATCACCGAAGGAACTCTCCCGCAGGACCTCGTGTCGACCCAGCCCGACGAAGCCCTCGTGCAAGTCGTAGCGAACGGCGGTGGCGTCGTCGCAGCGACGACGAACATCACGGGGAGTGGCCCGATCGTGTCGCTGGTGGCGCCCGAACACGGCCACGCTGAGATCACGACACGGGCGGTGCCGGTCGGTGACAGCCCGTTCCTCGTCGTCGCCGTCCGCGCTGTCTATGGCAAATCGTCGTACACGATCTATGTCGGTAAGAGTCTCGAGTCCGAGGACCGCAGTGTCGCCAGCCTGGTTCGGCTGCTCAGCGTCGGCGCACCGCTACTGCTGCTCCTCGTCGGTGTCGTCGCATGGACGGTTATGGGCCGAGCGCTGCGACCCGTCGAAGCTATTCGCACCGAGGTCGAGACGATCTCGACGCGCGATCTGCATCGCCGCGTGCCCGAACCGGCTTCGGTTGACGAGATCGGCCTGCTGGCGCGCACCATGAACGGGATGCTCGAGCGGCTCGACAACGCCAATGAACGCCAACAACGATTTGTTGCCGACGCCAGTCACGAACTCCGCAGTCCGCTCGCTGCGATGCGCGCCCAACTCGAAGTGGACATCGCGCATCCCAACACCGCGGATTGGTTTGTCACCCACGGCGACGTCCTCGAAGAGACCGTTCGGATGCAACGCCTCGTCGAGGATCTGCTCCTCCTCGCGAGCGCCGATCACGCGCCGCATGTGCCGCAGCACCGCACCGTTGATCTCGACGACATCGTCCTCGACGAATGCCGCAAAGCCCGCGCGCACAGCACCATCATCGTGGACACGAGCAACGTCTCGGGCGGCCAAGTACGCGGCGACCAAGACCAGCTCCGTCGCGCCATCCGCAACGTCGTCGACAACGCGATGAGGCACGCGGCCAGCACCGTCAGCGTCACCCTCAGCGAACACGCGTCGGCGGTGACGCTCGAGATCAGCGACGACGGCCCCGGAATCGCAGCCGAGCAACACAAACGGATCTTCGAGCGCTTCACTCGCCTCGACCACGCCCGAACCCGCGCCCAAGGCGGCACGGGCCTCGGACTCGCCATCACCAGCGAAATCATCGACGCTCACCACGGGCACATCCGTGTCGAGGACGCGTGCCCCGGTGCACGATTCATCATAGAAATCCCAGCCTCGAGCACATAGCGCCGATCGCCAACGCGGGCGGGAACTGCAGCGCAAGCCGTTCAGGCCAGCTTCAGCATCGACTGTGCATGCTCCTGTCGTGCCGATTTCAGCGGTCATCGAACCCCAACTTCGTCGGACCGCAGCCTCGTCTGGCGTGGCGCTGGTGTATCGACTCCTCCAACCGCGGGTGCCGGCGACGGTCGGCGGATTCGAACGCGACACCGCATGACGTCGTCGCCAACAGCACGCACCACCTCGGGCGCCTACACACTGCGCGACCGAGCGCGACGCGGACGCGACGTGCCGCCCCAGCTCCTGGTGGTCGATGACGACGAAGCCACAGGAATGGCGCTCGCGCAGGCTCTTCAAGCCAACGGCTACGGCGTGCAACGCTGCCGGTACCGCGATGCAGGCGACCTCTGCAGCAACGCCAATCTCGTCTTGTTGGACCTCGGTCCTCGCGGCCTCGACGGGCTCCAAGTGTGCCGGCGCATCCGCCGCGTGTCTCCATCGACGCCAGTGATCATGCTGGGCGAGCGCCGATCCGAGGTTGATGTCGTGACCGGGCTTGATGCAGGCGCCGTCGACTATCTGCGCGAGCCGTTCGAGATCGACGAACTCCTGGCACGCGTCCGCGTCCAACTTCGTGCGGCCCACGAACGTCGAAGCACCGTTGTCGAGATCGCGGATGTTCGCGTCGACATCGGAGCTCGTCGCGTCTGGGTCACCGGAGATGAGATCGACCTGCGACGCAAAGAGTTCGCCATCCTCGTCATGTTGATGAACGAAGCGGGGCGCGTCGTCACTCGCGAGCGTTTGCTTGGCGAGGTCTGGGGCGAAGCCTGGTCGGGTTCAACGAAGACGCTCGACGTGACGATGGCATCGCTTCGTCGTCGCCTCCGCGAACCGTCAGCTGCGACAAGCCGAATCTCGGGTCTGAGGGGCATTGGCTACCGGTTCGAACGACCGACCGACAACGAGTCAAAGAACTCGCCGCCGACGGACGTACCGGAGACGCCACCTCCGACACTGACGCGCCGCAACACCGATCCTGCACGCGACTTCAACGTCACCGACCGAAACAAGGAACACAAGGGCTCATGAGACTCACCACCAGCGCGGCCAAACGCGACAGCACCACACAGATGTTGAACAAGGTCCCGGAGGTGACCCTCTACTTCTGGGTCATCAAGATCTTGGCGACGACCGTCGGTGAAACGGCTGCCGACTTCTTGAACACCAACCTTGGTCTCGGTTTGAGTGGCACGACGGCGGCGATGGGAGTGTTCCTGGCTGGGGCGCTGGTCGTACAATTCCGAACACGCCGCTACGTGCCGTGGATCTACTGGCTCGCGGTCGTGTTGATCAGCGTCTTCGGCACGCTGATCACCGACAACCTCGTCGACAACTTCGGAGTGAGTTTCGCTGTGTGCGCGACCCTCTTCGCGGTCGGGCTCGCCGCCACGTTCGCCGTCTGGTATTCGAGCGAAAGAACACTGTCGATCCATTCGATCGTCACGACCAAACGCGAAGCCTTCTACTGGCTCGCGATCCTGTTCACGTTCGCGCTCGGAACCGCCGCCGGGGATTTGCTCGCCGAGAAACTCGATGTCGGCTACTGGCGCTCCGCGCTGATATTCGCGGGAGCGATCGCTGTCGTCGCGGTGGCGCACCTCCGGTTCCACGCACCGGCGATCCCCGCGTTCTGGGCCGCGTACATCCTCACCCGGCCGCTCGGCGCGTCGATCGGTGACTACTTGTCCCAGGACCGCGACGTCGGCGGCCTCGGCCTCGGCACCGTTGCCACGACCGCGATCTTCCTCACAACAATCCTGGTTGTGGTCGTCTACCTCGACCGGAACCAACGGCAAACCACGGTCGCAGGTCAAACTGCCACTCGATGACGTACTTCTAAGCAATCGTCATCGGCGTGCTGCAACGCGTCACCGAACTGTTCCCTACCGACGCGACTGGATTGCGTTGATCACGGGCTTCGCGGCGGCCGCGTTTCTCACCGTCAACGGTGCCATCCTTCTGGCGGGCGAGTACCTACGACGTCGCCAAAACCAACAGCGGGCATCGGCAACGCCGGACTCGGCGACGGGGCGTACAGGACGCGGGCTCGACGATCTGACCGTTCGCGACAGTGTCGGCATCGGCGCTCGCCACACCCGTGATCCTTGCCGCGGGCCTCTACAAACTCCCCGACCTCATCGGCACCAACGGCAACGGCATCCACGGCCAAATCCTGGTCGGCAGCATCGTTGCCGCTGGCTCCGCGTACGCAGCCGTCAGATTCCTCGAACGGTTCTTCCGTGCCAACACCCTCACACCGTTCGCGGTCTACTGCCTCGCCTTTGGTGCAATGTCCATGATCCGCTTCGCCTAGACGCCAAACCGCGCGTCCACACCGAGCCGAACACGCGTATGCTCACGCCGGACTATCAGTAGTGTATGACGACCTTTTCGTCGATTTTTATTGGCTTGGTTCTTACTGGCGACGAACGCTGTTCTTGATCGCGGAGCGCAAGATC
The DNA here is from genome assembly GCA_043738925.1 of Actinomycetota bacterium. GTDB lineage: Bacteria > Actinomycetota > Acidimicrobiia > Acidimicrobiales > WLNW01 > WLNW01. Next base: position 24,809 of record JAYUFA010000338.1, on the reverse strand, counting down.
AACAACGTCAGCGACCGTGCTGACCAGACGACAGGATCCCCACCATGAAGAAGTTCGTAGCCAGCGGCGCAGCCGTACTTGGCATCCTCGGCGGCTCGTTGACGATTGCCGCGTTCAACCCGTTCAGCGCCGCATCGGCACAATCCACCGGCGCGACAACCACGACTCCCGTGGCCGCGACAGCGACCACTCCCAGCACCGCTGCGTCGAACACGTCCAATGAGGACGCGACGCACGAAGCAGGCGAGACGGCCGCCCAAGAAGCCGCAGAGGATTCGGGGCAGGGTCGCGGCGGCCACGGTGGCCCGAACGAGGACGCCGCCCACGAAGCGACGGAATCCCCAGCCCGCGAAGCCGCTGAGGACGCAGCAAAGGCCGCCGGCACGACGAACCCCGCACCCGCGACAGTCGCACCGAGTACCACAACTGCGGGCTGACAAAGCCGCAAGCAATGCTCGTGGTATCGCCCGCTCCCCTCGGCGGGCGATACCACGATCGAACCACATGTTTGGCAACACGCTCCCGTAACGCGGAGCCGGCACGCCGTCCCGGCGGCTCTTTCACTCAGGCTTACTCACCGGATTCTTGCCTTGGTTTAGCGACGCTCTGACCGCTGGGACCGATGGTGATCGCAGGCAACAACTCCGCCCCACCAACCCCGAAGGATTCCCCGATGAAACTCAACAAGGTCCTCGCCAGCGGCGTGGCCGTGCTCTCGATCAGCGGCGGCGCGCTTGCGGTGGCTGCTTTCAACCCCTTCACCGCGGCGTCGGCGCAAACGACCGGCTCGACCGGCTCGACGCCGTCAACCGCGACCGAGACCACCCCGTCGACGGCCGCCTCGAACGAAGAGGCCACGCACGAGGCCGGCGAGTCCCCTGAGCGCGAGGCCGCTGAGGATTCCGGCCAGGGCCACGGTCATGGCGGCTTCGGTCATGGCTCCAACGAGGACGCCACGCACGAGGCCGGCGAGTCCCCTGAGCGCGAGACCGCTGAGGACGCCGCGAAGGCAGCGGCCCCCTCGACGACCCCGGCGGCGCCGTCAACCTCCAACAGCGCCGGCTGAACCCAGCGACAATCCTCCCCTTGCCAAGTATCGGCCCCCGTTCAAGGACTCGATCCTGAACGGGGGCCGATACGCGCTGCTGTAGGCGAAGCTGTCGCGAGCCGAGGGCCCGGGAGCTCGCTGTTCAGGCGAGGATGTCTCGTGTGGTGAATCGGGCCCATGCTGCGCTCGCGAAGATCACGACATAGCCAGCCTGTAGGGCGATGTTCTTGGTGATCGCCGTCCAGGTGACGTGCGTGCGGAGCAGGTCGCCGAACGACAGCCACCCGTGCGTAAACAGCCAGGGGTGGATCGAGGAAACTTGCGGAATTGCGTCGAGAACGCCAGAGAGCACGAGGATGCCGAGGGTCGCTGCGGACGCGCCGATTGCAATGTCGGTGAGCGTCGACGCGAACAACGCGATCGCGGCAAGACCGAGCAACGACAAGGCGACGAGTCCGGCGGCGCCCGCGATGCGCACGATGCCACCGGTGAGCGACAGTGTGTCGCCGGACAGCGTGGTGACACGACCGACAGGGAACAGGATTGATCCGACGATCAAGCCCGCCGTTATCACGGCGAGCGTGGCGGCGAGACAGAACACGACGATCGTGACGGCTTTGACGGCGAGCAGCCGGGTGCGACCTGCGGGTCGTACGAGCAAGTACCGCAGTGTGCCGAGGCCGGCTTCGCCCGCTATCGCGTCGCCGGCCACGATTGCCACGGCGAGCGGCAGAAACACCGGGAGCGTGATGGTGAGCGCGGCGAGCGCCGCGAACACGCCGTTGTGGGTGACTTGGTTGAGGAAGGTGGGGCCCTCACCGTTGCCAGGGCCGCCGGCAAACTTGAGCGCAGCAACGATCGCGACGGGAACCAACGCGAGCACCACAAGCAAAGCCTGCACCCGCCTGCGACGAAAAAGATGGGCGAGTTCAGCGCGTAACATCGAAACCTTCCCCGGTGAGGGCAACGAACGTCTCTTCGAGCGATGGACGCTCCACGATGAACCCATCGACGCGTACACCCGCATCAACGAGGCGACGGCACAACTCCGAGCGACTGTCGCCACCCATCACCGCATGCACAGCATGCGTCGTGGTGGTCGGTTCGAGGCCGGCCGCGGCGAGCACCGTGGCGGCCAGCGCGACGTCCTCGGTATCGACACGCAGCCGGGTCGTCGTCGTGGCCTGAAGCGCGCCGAGCGAGCTTTGCGCGAGAAGGCGTCCGAGGCTCATGACGGCGACATGGGTGCAGACCTGTTCGATCTCCGCGAGCAGGTGACTCGACAAGAAAACCGTGGTGCCATCAGCGGCAAGGTCGCGAATGAGGTGACGGATTTCGCGGGTGCCTTGGGGATCCATACCGTTGGTCGGCTCGTCGAGAATCAGCAGCTCGCGGGGGCTGAGTAACGCGCTCGCGAGACCGAGGCGTTGGCGCATACCGAGGCTGTACTGGCCGAACTTCTTGCCCGCCGCGGCGCTGAGACCGACCCGTTCGAGCGCAATGTCGATACGAGACGATCGCGTGGATGCGTGTGCGTGGGGGCCGGCCGCATCGACGCGAGCCAGGTTCTGACGACCAGTGAGCCACGGGTAGCACGCCGGTCCCTCGACAAGCGCGCCCACTGCCGGCAGCACACGGTCCGCGTCGGCAGGCATTGGTCGTCCGAGCAACTCGACGCGTCCGCCACTTGGCGCGATGAGACCGAGCAGCATGCGAATCGTCGTCGTTTTTCCCGACCCGTTCGGACCGAGGAAGCCGAACACCGATCCGGTTGGCACTTCCAGGTCCAAGTTGTCGACGACCGCTACATCACCGAAGCGTTTCGTCAGCGATTCGGTGCGGATCGCGCACGCGGTGGGATGCGGCGCCGCTGCCAACTTCGGGCGCGGTGCCGTCTCTGCAAGAACGTCGACGGTCATTGCGGAAGCGCAGCGATCGCACCCTCGAGCGCGGACGGGGTGAGCGCACCGATCACCACGCGTCCGTCATCGAGGAACACGGCGTTGAACAGGTTGGTGCTCAGCAGACGTCCGCTGAGCGTGCCTGCGGTGATCCGCGGCGCGGCTGACAAGAGACCGTTGACCTGTGCCGGGACGCTGCCCTTGGCGACCACCGCAATCGACGACCAGTCCTGGCCCACGATCTGCGGCTTGGCCATCGTCGAGGTCGTATCGCCGGGGGTCACAACGGCCGAGCCGGAAGCGTCCGGGCCTGAACGGCGACGGTGTCGCGCGTTGCCTTGAGCGGGATCAAGCAGCGCCGACGGATCGCCGGCCTCTTTGACCGTCGAGCCGGGCGGAGGCGTGAAGGCAAACGTCGACGCCGCAGGAGCGTTGAACGAAACGTCACTGAAGCCGAACTCGAGCGCAACGTCACCGGTGGACGCGGCCCGAATCGTGACATCGAGCGGCAACCCGGTGGCAGCGTCGACCGCGATCGTCACCGCCTTCACCGTCGACACGTCGCTGTTAGGGGTGAGCGTCAACTGGTAGGCGGCCCGGCCGGCAACGATGCGATTCGCGTCAACGGTCACACCGGTCGAAGGTGTCACCTCGTCGAGGAGTTCCTTCGCGAACTCAGCCGGCGTCTCATGCGCAGGGTCGGGCGCGCTCGTTGCCGACACCGTGCTCGAGTCGTGTGCATCGGCTGCGATCGTCGCGTGCAGTACACGTTGCGTTGCGCTGTCGTAGCTCCACAAATCCGTGCCGTTGCGTATCCAGTTGGTTTCGGCGAGAGGCGCCGACGTCGCGATACGCACATGGTCGGCGCCGTCGATCCACACCTGAGCCGAGTGCGTTCCCGCGAGCAGGGTCGTGATCGTGTTCGCGGAACCCCCGGCGAGGCCGCCCAGCGAGCCGAGCGAGGGCAAACCGAGGTTGCTCGTCAAGGTCACGGTGCCCGACAGGGCCGGCACCTGCGTTGTACGCGCCTTTGCCAACAGCTCCGCTGGTGTCAACACCGGAAGGTTCGGCACCGATGCGCCGGCCGTGTTGATCAGCGAGGGCACGGCCCCCACACCTACGACGCCAAGAAGCGCTACCGCGGGTACGGCCCAACGTCGATTCGGTCGCTTGGAGAAGAGCATGGTCACCAACCTACGAAACGTTTCCTGAGAGAACGCTGAGGGTACGAGCCGATGTCCTCAGACACCGCGAGGTGCGCTCGCCAAGGGAAGGCGCACAATGAACAACGCGCCTGTCGTCGAGTCACCGATCGCGACCGACCCGCGATGGGCGTGCGTCAGATCCCGCACCATCGCCAAGCCCAACCCAGCTCCCCCGGCGGCAGCGGTACGGGACGGGTCGAGACGCACAAACCGTTCGAACACCCGCTCGCGCTCCCCGGGCGGTATGCCCGGGCCGTCGTCAGCGATCGACAGCTCGGCCCAGCCGGAATCGGCGGACAACCCGATGCGCACCTTGGTCGCTGCGTATCGGCGTGCATTGTCGACCAAGTTGACGATGATCCGTTCGAGTTGATCGCGATCTCCCAGCACGGTCACGGCGGACAACGGCTCTACCAAAGTGACGCGTGGGTCGCTGCCGCGAACGTCGCGGATGATGCGTCGCAGAAGCGTCGCGAGTTCGACGTCGCGCAGATTCTGTGGCGCGCTGCCGATGTCAGCCCGCGCCGCCGCGAGCAGGTTCGCGACGAGACGATCCATCCGGTCGTCCTCGTGCAGCACGCTCGCGGCAACCGCGAGCCAGTCCGCCGTTTCGGGATGCGCCATTGCCACTTCGACCTCGACGCGTATGTTCGCCATTGGCGTACGCAGTTCGTGCGATGCATCTGCGGCGAATTGCCGTTGCTTCGCGCTTGCAACCTCGACGCGTTGCAGCAAGTCATTGAGTGTTCCACCGAGGCGGCCGATCTCGTCGTCGATCCGAGGCACCGACACTCGGCGGCTGAGGTCATGCGCCGTGATATCGGCCACCTCGGTTCGCATCCGCTCCACCGGCCGCAACGAACGGCCGACTACCAACCACACCGCCGCGCCCGAAAGTGCAACGAGCAGCGGCACGCTCACCAGAAGTAGACCGTCAAGAAGGTGCGCGCTGCGTTCCACGTCGGCGAGCGAGGTGACCACCACGACGGTGACCGATCGGTTGGCGATGGTCGCCGGCGCCGGCTCAACAAGCCACGGCCCCTCGCCCAATGGTGCGAGATCCGACAGGGTCAGACGGTGACGGGCGTTCGGTGCAACCAACGCAGCGACACCTGTCAGTTGATCACTCGCCGCCGTGACAGTGCCGTCATCGGCGATCACCTGTAACAGCGTGAGTCGGGGCGCGCCCAGCGGCGGCAAGGGTTTCGGCAGCGGGCCGCGCGCGGCGAGCGCCGCCAACTCGGACGAACGCTCGGGACCGGTTCCTGTTGCGGAACGCAGCAGGCCTCGATGCAACAACCCCGAAAGCCCAAGCCCACCTGCACACAACGCGATCGCGACGACGGCCATCGCCACTGCGGTCACCCGAATCCGAACCGGCGCCCAGCGCGTCCGGATCCGAGTCGTCAATCGTTCAGCTTGCATCACTATTGAGGCGATAGCCGCGCCCGCGCACCGTCTCGATCGACCGACGACCAAACGGTACGTCCACCTTTCGACGCAGATAGCCGATGTAGACCTCGACAACGTTCGTATCGAACGAATCAGCGTCGTCCCAAACGTGGCGAAGAATGTCCTGCTTGTGGAGCAACTCGCCGGCATGCAGCACCAAGTAGCTCGCCAACGCGAACTCCTTCGGACTCAACTCGATCTCGATGTCCCCACGCCAACAGCGGTGCTCGGCGACATCGACACGCAGATCACCCGCTTCGAGTACCGCTGAGCGCGACGTCGAACCCCGACGAATCAACGCGCGCAGCCGCGCCAGCAACACGGGATAGGAAAAAGGTTTCGCCAAGTAGTCATCCGCACCGATATCAAGTGCTTCGGTCTGGTCGTACTCGCCGTCCTTCGCGGACAACATCAGAATCGGCACGTCGCTGCCCGCGTCACGAATACCGCGTGCAACCAGAAACCCGTTCATCTTCGGAAGCATCAGATCAAGCACGATCGCGTCGAAATCGAACTCCAACGCCTGCCACAGCCCATCCTCGCCGTCGTGTGCCACGTCGACGACGTAACCCTCGGCCTGCAGCCCGCGGCGCAACGCATTCGCCATCGCGACCTCATCCTCGATGACAAGCAATCGCACGAGCACACCACCCAATGTCCCGAGCCGCCGACACCCGAAGATGGTGCGTCTTCCGTTGACCCTACGGTGCACTCCCACTCGAGCGACCGCGCGCCAAGGTGAGCAATCAGTAAGAACGCCGCAAGAATGTCGCCGCGAGAATGTCGCCGCGACAATTCAAACCGTGACCACGGGGTCGATCGCGGCGTCGCGATCGACCCCGAGAATCGGCATAAGGCCTGGTCACAGGTGGCTCCGGGGGTGGGGATCGAACCCACGACCTGCGGATTAATAGTCCGACGCTCTGCCAGCTGAGCTACCCCGGAAGGTCCGAGCGAGGATAGCAGCCACCCTTGCTGATTCGGTGCCCCATTCGTGCACGGGCGACAAGGTCAACCTTCGTCAAGGTAGTCGCGTAGCTTCTCGCTCCGTAAGGGATGGCGCAGCTTGGCGAGCGTCTTGGATTCGATCTGGCGCACGCGTTCGCGCGTGACCCCAAACTGACGACCGACCTCCTCGAGCGTACGCGGCCGACCGTCATCGAGACCGAACCGAAGCCGCACCACTTCTTGCTCGCGTTCGCTCAGTTCGCTCAGCGCCTCGGTGACCGCCAGACCGAGGAACTCGCGGGTGACCGCGTCCGGCGGCGCGTCGGCATCGTCGGCCTCGATGAAGTCGCCGAGGTTGCTGTCGGCCTCGTCACCCACCGGCGAGTCGAGCGACAGCGGATCCTGTGAGATGCGCAGAATCTCACGCACACGACTCGGCGAGAGATCCGTCATCGTTGCCAACTCGTCGACCGTCGGCTCGCGCTCGAGTTCCTGGTTGAGTTGGCGCTGCATGCGCTTCACCTTGTTGATCGACTCGACCATGTGCACCGGGATGCGGATGGTGCGCGCCTGATCCGCGATTGCGCGAGTGATCGCCTGGCGAATCCACCATGTGGCGTACGTCGAGAACTTGAAACCCTTCGTGTAGTCAAACTTCTCGACGGCGCGCATCAAGCCAAGGTTGCCCTCTTGGATGAGGTCGAGCAGCAACATGCCGCGACCGCTGTATCGCTTCGCGATCGACACCACCAACCGCAAATTGGCGCGGGTCAACTGATCCTTCGCGTCATCACCGTCTCGGCGATGGCGATTGCACTGGACCATCTCGGCTTGGGTCAACACGGCGGTGCCGTCAGCATGCGCGGCGAGCCGCTCACACGCATGCACACCCGACTCGATGCGCTTCGCGAGGGACACCTCATCCTCACCCGAAAGCAACGCAACACGCCCGATTTCCTTCAGGTACATGCGCACGTAGTCGGACGACAAGGGCGAACCGCCGTCGTCCTCGAACGCGCCAGCGCGGGTCGCCCGGCGAGCCGGGCTCTTCGGCTTCGCGCGAGATTTCGCCGCGACATCGTCTGGCGTCGGCGCGTCGATCACGCTCGCAGCGGCGTGATCGGTGACGGAACGAGTGCGGTGAGCGTCGACCTCGTCACCAAACGACTCGTCGAGCGGGATGCCCTCGCTTTGCAGCCAGCTCTGAATCCCGAGAAAGACGTCAGGTGTGAGGTCGAGGTCCTGGAGGACTTCGAGCACTTCGTCGAGGTGGAGACGCCCTTTCGCGCGACCGAGCGCGATGAGTTCCTGTAGCTCCTCGGGCGTGACGCCTCCCCCCGAGGTGAGTGCACTCGCGATGTCAGTCATCTGCATGCCCCTCACCGTTCTCGGCGAGCCAGGTTACCAAGAGCGCGGCCGCGGGGGTCCGCTGTTCATTGTCGTCGAGCAGGGCAAGGTGTTGGCGAAGCCAGTCGATGACCTCGGAGTACTCCCGTAGACCCTCGGGTTCCCGCACCGACGAAGCCTCGCGCCGCAGCTGATCGAGCACCCGCAACGTGGCGTAGCGAGACAGATCGACGAGCGCCTGATCAGGATCGCCATCGGGCTCATCAACGGCCAGACGGGTCAACAGCGCCGCCGCGTCGGGCACTGCGGCGATCGCCGAATGAAGATCCGTGGCGGCAACGAGCGCGTCGAAGGCATCGCGGCGCGCTTCGGAGGCAAACAACACGCGTTCAAGGCGATCGATGATCTCGTCGCGGCGATGCACGAGTAGCCGTAGCGCCTCATCCTCGGCGTTCTCGGTCATCGGACGAACCGGATGAGGGCGGTCGACGCTCACGAGCGCTCCGCGCGGCTCGGGCTCATTCGGACGCCTCGTAGACGCACCGTCGTTGCCGCGGCCGGTGGACGCGACGCGCGCCGGCCCACGCGCCGCGGCACGCACCTGATCGGGATCAAGATGGCAGCGATCGGCGATCAACATCAGGTACTGATCACGCACCAGATCGCTTGGATGTTCGCGCACCGCGTCGACCGCGATCCGCGCGGTTCGCGCGCGACCCTCCGGTGTTCGGAGGTCGCCCGCCGTAAGCACACGCTCGATGCGAAAACCGAGGTAGGGCTTCGCGTTTTTGATTGCCAGCGCAAGCCTCGCGGGATCGGTCATTGCCAGCTCGCCCGGATCAACACCAGGCGGCAGATCGGCGACCGCGAACTCGACGTCGAGCTTCTGTTCCCATTCGTACACGCGCGCCGCCGCGTTCTGGCCCGCGGAGTCGGCGTCGAACGCGAGCACCAGACGCGGACTGAATCGTTTCAGCAACCGGATGTGATCCTCGGTGAGCGCCGTGCCACACGTGGCGACCGCACGCGGCACCCCCGCGGTGGCGAATCCGATCACGTCGGTGTAACCCTCGCACACGATGGCTTCACCCGCGTGAACGATGTGCTCCTTCGCCCAATTCAGCCCATACAGAATGCGACTCTTCGAGTAGATGGCCGCTTCGTCGCTGGTGTTCTTGTACTTGGGACCATCGTTGCCGGGCAGGATGCGGCCGCCGAACCCAACCGGGTCGCCACGATCATCGAAGATGGGGAACAGCACACGGCCGCGGAAAAAGTCGTATTGGCGGCCGCGCGAGTTGACCGCGCCGAGCCCCGCGCTGCGCAAATCGTCATCGTTCAAACGCACATGGCGACACAACAGATCCCACTGTTTGGCGTCAGCCGGCGCCCACCCAATCTGGTAACGACGAACTGCCTCGCCATCGAAACCGCGCGCTCGAAGGTAGCGACGGGCTTCCCCGGCATCGGGCGACTCGATCAGCCGCGCGTGATACCACTCGACCGCGCGCCGCACCGCTTCGATGAGCTTGGTGCGACGCTTGCGTACTTCATCCTCGCCGCGCTCGGTGTAGTGCAGCGTGACGCTGTACTTGTTGGCCAGCCACTCAACCGCGCCGACGAAATCAAGCTGTTCCTTCTCGCGTACGAACGTGATGATATCGCCGGACTTCTGACAGCCGAAGCAGTAGTAAAGCCCATCTTCGCCGTTGACCGAGAACGACGGAGACTTCTCCGAGTGGAACGGGCACAACCCCTGCCACCGGCGGCCGACCCGCTTGAGGGTCGTGTAGCCATTGACGACCTGAACAATGTCGGCCGCGGCGCGAACCTTGGCGATGTCGTCGTCTTCGATGGCCACAGCCGGAACCTACCAGCGACCTCCGACAGTGAGGCCGTGTGCGCGGTTCACGACAGCTACGGCGCCGCGCGGGGAGCGTTCAGCGGCTGCGCAGCACCGCTTGCGCAGCCGCGAGGCGTGCGACCGGCACGCGGAAGGCTGAGCACGATACGTAGTCGACGCCGGCCTCAAGGAAGAACGCAATGGAATCGGGGTCGCCTCCGTGCTCACCGCACACGCCAACTTTGAGGCCGGGCTTGCGCGCCCGCCCGTCGACGATCGCCCGGCGTACCAGCACACCCACGCCAGCGGCGTCGATTGACTCGAAGGGGCTGACGTCAACGATGCCATGTGACTCGTAGACACCGAGCAGGCGGCGCTCAACATCGTCGCGACTGAACCCGTAGACCATCTGCGTGAGGTCGTTCGTGCCGACCGAGAAGAAGTCACACTCCGACGCGAGCTCGCCCGCCAACAACGCGGCACGCGGCGTTTCGATCATCGTGCCAATCGAAATCGACAGATCACCTTTCGTCTCCTCGCCGATCCAGTCGCGAACGAGCACGAGCTCACGTGCGTCGACAACGAGCGGGATTAAGATCTCGATGATCGGGTTACCGCCCGCAGCCCGACGCTCACGCGCGGCGTCGACGATGGCGCGCACCTGAGCGCGATACAAACCCGGTTTCAATATCGCGAGGCGCACGCCGCGCGTACCGAACATCGGGTTGTGCTCGCGCCATCGACGCGCCGCGACAAGCAACTCGGGATCGGCGTTGGCATCGTCGGGATTCGGCAGGAACTCGTGCAGCGGCGGATCGAGCAACCGCATCGTGACCGGCAGGCCATCCATCGCTGCGAGTACAGCGACGTAGTCGGCGCGCTGAACCTCGATCAATTCGTCGAGCGCGGCCTGCTCCGCCGACGGGTCGTCAGCCAAGATGTAGCGCTGCACGATTGGCAGCTTCTCACCGAAGAACTGATGCTCGGTGCGGCACAGGCCGATGCCCTCAGCACCAAAGGTACGCGCCAGCACCGCGTCGTCGCCCGTATCGACGTTGGCGCGCACCGATAGGTGCCCGAGTCGAATGTCGTCGGCCCACGCCAACAGCTGCTCTAGTTCGTCGGGCACGTCCTCGTCGCCGACTTCGAGTCCACCCAAGAAGATCTCGCCGGTGCTGCCGTCGAGTGATACGAGATCGCCCTCACGCACCACGATCTCGCCGACAACCATGACTCGCTCCGCGAAATCGATGTCGATGGCGCCGCACACAGCGGGGATACCCCAGCCGCGAGCGACAACGGCCGCGTGCGACGCAAGGCCGCCGCGCGATGTGATGATGCCATCGGACAAGCGCATCGCTATCTCATCGGCGGGGTTGGTCTCCGCACACGCGAGGATCACCTGCTCGCCGCGATCGGCGGCATCCATCGCATCTTCCGCCGCGTAGTAAATGCGACCCGACGCGGCGCCTGGTGACGCACCGATGCCGCGCGTGAGCACGGCGCGTTCGCGATCGGTGAACTGGCGATGAAGGAGCTGCTGGATATCACTCGGTGTAATGGCCGCCACAGCGGCTTCGCGCGCCGCTACCGAACCATCGGCACGCGCCGAGGCAACTGCGCCGCGAATGCGTTCACCAGGAGTGGTCACTGCTCACCGCAACCGTTCGTCGAGGTACGCGACCAAATCGGCGATGGGCACACGGGCCTGTTGCATCGAATCGCGCTCACGCACCGTGACGGCACGATCGTCAATGGTGTCGAAGTCGATCGTGACGCAATACGGCGTGCCCAACTCGTCCTGACGGCGATAGCGCCGACCAATCGCTTGCGTCTCGTCGTAGTCGCACATCCAACGCGGCTGCACAAGCGCGAGCACCTCATGCGCAACGGGCAACAGCGTGTCCTTCTTCGACAACGGCAGCACAGCAACCTTGTAGGGCGCCATGCGGTGGTGAAGGCGCAGGACCGTGCGCACCTCACCGCGGACTTCTTCCTCGTCGTACGCCGCGAGGAGAAACGCCATCATCGCGCGTGTCGCACCCGCGGCGGGCTCGATCACATGCGGTGTGTATCGCTCGTTCGATTCCTGGTCGAAGTAGTCGAGGCGCTGACCGGAATGCGTTGCGTGCTGCTTGAGGTCGTAGTCGCCACGGTTCGCGATCCCCTCAAGCTCGTCCCAACCCCAGGGGAACAGGAACTCGACGTCGCTCGTACCCGTGCTGTAGTGCGCAAGCTCATCCCGTTCGTGAGCACGAAGACGCAGCTTGTCGGCGGGGATACCGTGATCGAGATACCACTGGAACCGCGTTGCGCACCAGTACTCGTACCAGTGCTGCGCCGCAGAGGGCGGCACGAAGTACTCCATCTCCATTTGCTCGAACTCGCGCGTGCGGAACACAAAGTTGCCCGGCGTGATCTCATTGCGGAACGACTTGCCGATCTGTGCGATGCCGAACGGAGGCTTCTTGCGCGACGTGTTGAGCACGTTGGCGAAGTTGATGAACATGCCCTGTGCGGTCTCGGGTCGCAGATACACCTCGGCCGCACTATCGACCATCGGCCCCGCGTTCGTCTTGAACATCAAGTTGAACTGTCGCGCTTCGGTGAACTGACCCTTTGCGCCGCACGTAGGGCACATGTTCGGATCGTCGAGCTTGTCCTGACGGTGGCGCGCACCACAATTGCGACAATCGACCAACGGATCGGTGAAGTTCTTCAGATGCCCTGACGCCTCCCACACTGCGGGAGGCGAAAGGATCGACGCGTCGAGCCCAAGTACGTCGGTGCGCAACTGCACCATCGACCGCCACCACGCGTCTTTCACGTTGCGCAGCAGCAGCACACCGATCGGGCCGTAGTCATACGTCGAGCGAAAACCGCCGTAGATCTCGGCGGACTGGAAGACGAAACCGCGCCGCTTCGACAGATTGACGATCTTGTCGAACAGGCTCTCGTCGGACGTCGGCGTAGCAGGAGCTTCGGACACGTTGGGAAACGCTACCGGCGATCACTGATATCGAGGGCGGGATTCACGATCGGCCTCGTACGAACGCTCCGCATCGCGGACGCGCGGTCGGCCAATGGGCAAGAATGCACTCGTGTACACCAACCAGATCGTTGCCGATCCCACCGCCGTGATGGGCCGCCGTATCGCGGCCTACCTCATTGATGGGTTTCTTTTCCTCATCGTGTTCGTGGTTGCGTTCATCGCGCTCAGCGACAAGAACCCCATCAGCGCGGGCAACTTCCGGCCGTTTGCGAGCTGTCAACAGATCCGCGACGCGGGCGGGTCGTCGCTCTGTTTCAAGGCTGGCGACAACATCCGCTATGCGCAGGGCGGCACTGCCGCGAGCATCATCGGCATCGCCATCGCCTTCAACATTGTGAATCTTCTCATCTTCCAAGCGCTGTCCGGTACGATCGGCAAGCGCCTGGTTGGCCTCGCAGTGGTCCGACAAGACACCGGTAAGGCGTTGGGCTTCGGCTGGGCGTTCGTCCGTTGGATCGTCAGCGTCGTCGACGTCGGCTGCTGTTTCCTCGTTGGTCTCATCATGGCGCTCACGGTCAAGGGCCACCGACGGCTGGGCGACCTGGCAGCCGGCAGCGTGGTCGTCGACAAGTCAAGCGTCGGGACGATTCCCTCCTACCCCGGACACGAGACGGCGATGCCTCCTCCGATGGCGACACCGCCGCCGATGGGATGGTCGCCGGCCTCGGCCGCTCCCTGGGCGCCGCCGGCGCCGGCCGCCCCATGGGCTCAGCCGCCAACCTCCACGGCACCGGTCGATCCGTGGACGCCACCCGCGGCACCAGCCGATTCCTGGACGCCGCCCGTGGCACCAACGCCATCCTGGGATGAGCCGGCCGTTACAACACCGCAACCGCAGCAAGCGGCGCCACCTGAGCCATCGTCGAACTCAGCAACCGATACTGCGGCAAGCGTCGGCGCTGACACCTCGGCGTCGGGGCCGCAATGGGATGCCGCTCGCAACGCGTATATTCAGTGGGAGCCCGTGTCTGGCCAATGGATGCAGTTCGACGACGCAGCGCAGGAGTGGCGTCCGATCAGTTGAGCCCACGCCGACAGAACAACGCGCGTCGTCAGTCGCGCCCGGCAAGAATGGTCAGCGTGAACGCCGAAGCGACGACGACACCTCCTCCCGCACGGTCCCCGCGCGTCGCGGCGTATCTCATCGACGGCGCACTGGTGGTTTTGACATTGTGGGTGTCGACTCGCTTTTTCGCGGGCCTCAGGCATGAGCGGGTTCCGACGGCATTCAGCAACAACGGAGTACGCGTGTGCGACATGCTCGGTAGCGACCTCGGTAGGCCCGCATCAATGTGTCGTCGCATTGGCGACCATGTCTTTTACGCGACCACATCGCATCCGCTGTGGAGATCGCTCCTACCGTCGCTGGTCGTGCTCGTCACGAACAGCGTCGTCTTCTCCCGCTACCTTGGCGGCAGCGTCGGAAGCCGCGCATTCTCGCTGCGGCGCTCGCCGGGAAGCACGGCAAGCACCGCAAGCAATGCCGAATCTCACACACTGCGCCCGAGTGCCTGAAGGACGAGATGTACCCCACCTATACGCCCGTGCACGATCCGACCGCGGTCATCGGTCGCCGTATCGGCGCATACGCGATCGACGTCTTCATCGGCGCGGTCTTGCTTACGATTGTCTTGCTCGCTTTTGCCACACGCGAGACCTACGGGAGTGTCCTGCAGGCGCAAGACGTCTGCGCCGAGATCAACAACGCGCCTGACCAGCACTACGTTTGCCTCCCGGCCAGCAGCGACGTGATGCTCTGGAAGTTGACCGACCTCTGGATCGTCGCCGGCATCGGCGCCGGCTACTGGTTTCTGAACGACGCGGTACTGACCGGCATCACCGGATTTTCAATCGGCAAGGGCATCGTTGGACTGCGCGTGGTTCGTCGGACCGACGGCCATCGCGCGGGCTTCGGGCGATCGCTCGGACGGTGGGCGTTGTGGATCGTTGACGGATTCCCCTGCTTCCCGCTCGTTGGTCTGGTGACCGGACTCGCGGTAAGCGGTCACCGTCGTGTCGGCGACCTAGTCGCGGGCACGTTCGTCGTCGACAAGCACCAGGTCGGTTTGCCGCCCCAGGTTCCCGGCGTGACGACCACCACGGCGTCGTTCGGCCACCCGGGCGCCTACCCGCAAGCCGGAGCACCCTGGGGTCAACCAGTCGGCCCGATGCCCGGTGCCGCGCAACCGTGGGGTGTGCCGCCGGGATCACCCGGTACGCCCGGCGCGCCGCCGCCATGGGCCGCGCCGCCCGGCGCGGTGCCACCCCACGTTCCCGGCCCCCCGCCATGGGGCGCACCGACCGGCGCGCCACCCGCCGCGCCACTGTGGGGCGCGCCAGCGCCGCATCCAGTGCCCGCGCCGATGGACCCGACGACTGTGCAGTCGACCGTCGGCGACGAGCCGCCAACGCATCAGATGCCCACAATCGCACCTCCTGTGGCCACCAACGGACCCGGCATCGACGGGCCCCTGTGGGATGACGCTCGCGACGCCTACATCCAATGGGATGCCGAGATCAGTCGCTGGGTGCAGTGGAACGAATCAGCGCGGGCTTGGCACCCGATCTAGGGCTAGGGCGAAGAGGTTCAGCGGATAGGTGAAGCATCGCGGGCGTACGCGTCAGTGACGTCCGAGCACCGTGATCGAGCGCAGGCGTCGATCGATGTGATGCTCAAGCAACTGCGTGGCGACACGATCAACTTCATCGGTCACCGTCGAGGGTGCAATGTTGAGCGCCGTACCCAGTTGGCCCCCCAGGATCTGGCGCAACACGGCCACGGTCTCGGCGGTCATCACCGGGCCGCGTCGGCATGCCTCACACGTGACGCCGCTGTCGATCACCGAGAAACCCGTGAGTGGTCCGTCCGCGCCGCAGAGCACGCACTCGTTCGTCACCGGCTCGATGCCTTCGAGCGACAGCAACTTCAAAAAGAACCCGGCGACCACCAACGGGCCAGGCCGCGTTTCAAGCGTGCGAAGCGCTCGCACGAGCATGTCGAACATCGCGTCGTTCGGGTCGCGGTCGGGGCTGGACTGATCGACCGCCTCCAACAATGCGCACGCACGCGCCCATTGATCGAGGTCGTTGCGCAGAGTCGCGAAACGATCGATCGTCTCGACCTGTGTCACTGTGTCAAGGTCACCGCGACCCGCATACAGCTGCAACGACAGGTGCGCGGTTGGTTCCAACCGCGACCCGAATCGACTCGACTGCTTGCGCACGCCTTTCGCTACCGCACGCACCTTGCCGTGCTCACGAGTGAAGATCGACACGATGCGATCGGCCTCGCCAAGGCGCCACGTGCGCATCACCACACCGTGATCGCGGTAAAGCGTCACGACTCGAGACCGCCGAAGCGACGGCGCCGAGCCTGATACTGACGCACCGCGTCGATGAGATGCTCGCGACGAAAGTCCGGCCACAGCACCTCGGTGAACACCAGCTCGCTGTAGGCAAGCTCCCACAGCAGATAGTTGGAGATGCGGTACTCGCCAGAGGTGCGCACCATCAGATCGGGATCGGGTACGTCGGGCAGATACAGATGCTGCGCGATTGTCTTCTCGGAGATCTTGTTCGCCGGTATCCCCTCCTCGACGATGCGTTTCACCGCGTCGACAAGCTCGGCCCGGCCTCCGTAGTTGAACGCGATGACCAATGTCATTGTGGTGCAGTGCGCGGTACGAGCCATCGACTCGTCCATCTGACGCAAGAGCCGTTTCGGAACGCGCCAATCGCGACGGCCAGCGAAGCGAATGCGTACGCCCTTCTCGCGCAGCTCCTCGCGACGGCGCACCAGGATCGACTCGTTGAACCCCATTAGGTAGCGCACTTCGTCGAGCGGCCGACGCCAGTTCTCGGTGGAGAATGCGTAGACGGTCAGACAGCGCACGCCCAGCTCGAGCGCACCTTCCACGGCGTCGAACAATGCCTCTTCGCCGGCCGCATGCCCTTCAGTGCGCTTGAGGCCGCGCTGCGTGGCCCAACGACCGTTACCGTCCATCACACACGCGATATGAGCGGGCACGCGGGACATGTCGATGTCGACGGGAATCACGGCCCGAAACCTACCGCCTGAGCCTCACCCGACCGGACTCATGCGAGCGCGATTTCCCCGGTGCCGCGGCAAGGCCATGGTCGTCGAAGCATTGTCGGAGCGAAGCAATAGCCTGCCCCGGTGACTCTCGCCCAGGACGCGCTCAAGGCCCTCGACGCGGTCACCGCCCGGCTGCCGGGCGGAGGCGAGACGCGAGATGGGCAGCGAGCGATGGCTGCGGCTGTCGCCGATGCGATCGAGTCGGGTCGTCACCTCCTGGTGCAGGCGGGTACCGGTACCGGCAAGTCGCTCGCCTATCTGGTGCCGGCGGTGCTTTCCGGCAAGCGCGTCGTCATCGCCACCGCGACCAAAGCGCTCCAGGATCAGCTCGCAACGAAGGATCTCCCTTTCCTCGCCGAGAGCCTCGACGCGCAGCGCCGCGAGCCGATGCGCTGGGCCGTGTTGAAAGGGCGATCGAACTACGTGTGCCGTCAACGCCTCGCCGAGATTGGACGAGTCACGGCCAAGGGCGCCCAGCTCGGCCTCGATGGTGTCGACCGCGGCGACAACGCGAATGGCGCTGCCAAGCCTGAGGAGCTGTTGCGCATTCAAGCATGGGCCGCGACGACCGATACCGGCGACCGCGCCGAGCTCGACTTCGAGCCGGCAGCACGCACGTGGAGTGCCGTCAGCGTCGGCGTGCGCGAGTGTCCGGGGGCTACGCGTTGCCCGAACGGCGATGCCTGCTTCACCGAGAAGGCGCGACGTCACGCTGCCGAGTCCGACGTTGTGGTCGTCAACCAGCATCTGCTCGCGCTCGATCTCGTGCTCGACGGAATCATCCTGCCCGAGCACGAGGTCGTCATCATCGACGAAGCGCACCAGACCGAGGACACCGTTGCGTCCGCGGCGGGCTGCGAACTGACCGGCGGCCGATTCGACGCGCTGGCGCGCGTGTGCGGCGCAATTCTCGACGACGCAACCGCGTTGGGCGACGTCGAGGAAGCCGGCAATCGAGTCGCCGACGCGGCCGCGCCGTTGATCGGAACGCGGCTGAGCAACGGCGTCACCGGCGAAGTCGCCGAGGCGGTCAACATGGCACGCGAACGCGCCGAGCGACTCATGCATGCACTGCGCAACGTGCCCGATGACGGCCCGGGCGATGTCGGTGCGCGCAAACTCCGCGCCGTGCAAGCGGCCACAGCACTCATCAGTGACATCGACACGCTGCTGCACCTCAAAGACAGTGACGTGGCATGGGTCGAGGGTCGGCCTGATCAGCCTACGATTCGCATCGCGCCGATCGATGTCGCGCCCACGTTGTCGGCGGCGCTCTGGTCGAAGAAGCTCGCGATCCTCACCTCAGCCACGCTCCCACCGAACCTGGCCGGGCGTCTCGGCCTCGATGCCACGTTCACGTTCGAGCACCTCGATGTCGGCAGCCCGTTCGACTATCAGCAACAAGCGTTGTTGTACTGCGCCGTCGACCTTCCCGAACCTCGCGCTGCGGGCTACCGCGAGGCGTTACACGTCGAGCTCGAGCAGCTGATCGTCGCTGCGGGCGGCCGCACCCTCGCACTGTTCACCAGTTGGCGAGCGATGAACGAAGCCGTGGCGCACCTGCGCCCTCGCTTACCCTGGCCCGTCCTCGCGCAAGGCGACCTACCGAAGACCGCTTTGGTCGACGCGTTCAGCGCCGACCCCCACACCTCGCTCTTCGCCACGATGAGCTTCTGGCAAGGTGTCGACATTCCGGGTGAGACGCTTTCACTGGTGACCATCGATCGGCTCCCCTTCCCCCGCCCCGACGATCCACTCCTCGAAGCGCGCCGCGAACTCGCGGGGCCGAACGCGTTTCGGCTGATCGATCTGCCACGCGCCGCGACACTGCTCGCGCAGGGCGCCGGTCGACTCATTCGCACCGCTCACGATCGCGGCGTGGTCGCGGTTCTCGACGCGCGCCTCGCCACGAACAAGAGCTATCGCTGGGACATCATCAACGCTCTCCCACCGATGCGCCGAACCCGTGACCGAGGCGAAGCCGAGACGTTCCTCCGCGAGCTACGCGACGAAGCTGTATGACCGATTTCTAGACGACGCGATGCAGCGTGCCGGTGTGGACGTCGTAGACCGCGCCGGTGACGGTGAGCCCCTCGGGCAGCAGGGGCAACGAACGCACCCGCGCGACGTCTTCGCTCACGCTGATCGTGAGGTCGTCGAAGGGCAGGAAGTCGAGATGCGTGGCGTCCTGACCCGTGGCCGCGCTGACGCGCGAGTGGAGTGCCTCGTTGGTGACGCGGTGCAGGCCGCAACTGGTGTGATGGATCACGAACACCGAGCGTGTGTGCATCAAGTGCATCGACAACACGAGCGAGCGCAGCGTGTCGTCGGTGACGCGGCCACCGGCGTTGCGCAGGATGTGAGCGTCGCCAATCTCAAGATCGAGCATGCGAAAGACGTCGAGCCGCGAATCCATGCAGGTGACGACTACGAGGCCCTTGCGCGGCGCAGGGGGAAGGTCGATCACAGGAATGCTGCTGATCTCCTCGCCACCGAACATGGCGTCAGATTATGGAATCGTATTTCATGTGTCAACGTTCATGTGTCACAGCTTCGATCAGGTCGCCCACCCGGTACCGGCGCTCGAGCGGATGACGCAACGGCTTGCGCAAGTGCAGGCGATAGGTGTTGCGGCGGCCGACCTTGACACGCGTGAGGTATCCGTGGGCCTCAAGGTCGGTGACGATGCCTGATGCGGCACGTTCAGTGATGCCCACCCTGTCCGCAATTTCACGTAGGCGCAGCTCGGGATCTTGAGCAAGACACACCAACACATGTGCATGGTTCGATAGGAATGTCCATCCCTCGATCCGATCGGTCATGCCGCCGAGAATAGCTGCTCGTCAACGCGGCGCCGCCGACTGGCGGACGCGCTCAGTAGCCAAGCCGATCGAGCGACTTCGGTTGACGCTGCCAGCCCTTCTCGACCTTCACGACGAGTTCGAGGAACGCTCCTTCGGGAAGCTGAGCGCGCACCTTTGTGCCGACCTCTTTCAAAACCAGGCCGCCCTTGCCGATGGCTATGCCCTTCTGCGACTCGCGCTCAACGAGGATCTCGCAACGAATGCGCGGCCACTCCCACTCGGTCACGCGCGTGGCGATGGAATGAGGCAGCTCCTCGCGTGTAACAGCCAACAGCTGCTCGCGGACAAGCTCTGCCACCCAGAACGCTTCGGGCACATCGGTGACCTGCTCGTCGGGGTAGTACTTCGGCCCCTCCGGCAACAGCTCGATCACTCGTTCGACAAGCGCGTCGACCCCTTTGCCCGTTCGGGCGGAGATCGGGAAGTATTCGGCGAACTCAAAGGCCGAGGCTTTCGCCAACTGCTCCATGGTCCGGGCCGCACTCGCCGCATCGATCTTGTTGAGCACGACGATGGTGCTCGGGGGCAACCGCGCCGCGATGAACTCGTCGCCTGGGCCAACACCGCGTGCACCATCGACCACGAAGCACACCACATCGACACCGCTCAGCGCCTCGTGCGCCGATGCGTTGAGTCGCTCACCGAGCGTGGTACGCGGTTTGTGGATACCCGGTGTGTCGACGAACACCACTTGCGCGTCAGGGCGCGTCAGAACACCACGCACCTGCGTGCGCGTGGTCTGCGGCTTGTCGGAGACAATCGACACCTTGGTGCCGAGCATCTTGTTGATGAGCGTGGACTTCCCGGTGTTCGGCCGGCCGACGAGGGTGACGAAGCCTGACCTCATGCTCGGCGACCGAGACCATCGACTGCACGTGAACCGTCGATCGAGTCGAGGTCGCCACCATCGTCAAGGTCAGCCTCGACCGGTATCGGGGCCACGCGCACGCGCATGATGCGGCGACCTTGCATGCGATCAACGCGAAAACGAAAGCCCATCACGTCAGCGTGCTCGCCCACGGTAGGCACGTGGCCGAGCTTGTTGAAGATAAGCCCGCCGACGGTGTCCCAATCGTCGCTCGGAAATTCTGTCTCGAGTTGGTCGGCGAGGGCATCGATCGGCATGCGTCCGAGCACGCGCATCGCGCCACCGCCGAGGGACACCACATCGGGGTCGTCGATGTCGAACTCGTCGTTGATGTCGCCGACGAGCTCCTCGAGCAAATCCTCGAGGGTGACGAGACCGGCGGTGCCGCCGTACTCGTCGATGGCCACGGCCATGTGGAACTTTCCGGCCTGCATCTCGCGCAGCATGTCATCGACCTTCTTGGTCTCGGGAACGAAGTGTGCGCGTCGAGCGAGACGCGACACGGGCTCATCGCTGCGCCCACGTCGATAGGCTCGAACGAGGTCCTTCAGATAGACGACGCCGACGATGTCGTCGATGCCTTCGCCGATGACCGGCACGCGCGAAAAGCCTTCGTCGATGACCACACCGAGCGCGTCACCGATCGTCGCGTCGGTGTCGACGGTGACCATGTCGGCACGAGGCACGATGACCTCGCGCACGATCGTGTCGCCGAATTCGATGACCGACTCGATCAGCTCGCGCTCGTCGTGCTCGATGACATCATGATCGGCGGCGGCATGCACGATATGCAACAACTCGGCTTCGCTGACGAACGGACCTTGCTTGAGGCCCTTGCCCGGGATCAGCCAGTTCGTGAGCCCGATGAACAGATGGCTGAACAGGCGCAGCGGACCAAATCGCACCAGCCACGACACCGGTCGAGCCGACACGAGCGCGCCACGCTCGGGATAAAGCAACGCCCATGTCTTCGGCATTGCCTCGGTGAGCACGAAGAACACGACAACGTTCAGGAGCGTCGCGATCGCGACGCCCACCGGACCGTAGAGACGGTCGGCCACGATGCCGGTGAGCACGGCCTGCGTGGTCTGCGCGATGCACACCGCGAGGATGATGGGGTTGAGGAACCGTTCGGGCTCGCGCACGAGATCGAGTAAGGCCCGAGACCCACGCTTGCCTTCGTTGGCGAGCGCCTGCGCCTTGGCGAGCGAGGTTCGGTTCAAGGCGGTCTCGGCAAGCGCCAGGAACGCCAACAACGCCAACGAGATCACGATGGCCACGATCATCCATATATCGGTCGTGGTGAGCGACGCACCCACCACGAGAGGCGCGGCGAGGCTCACGGCGCGCTGCGATGCGCCGCGAATGTGTCTGGCGCAGCGTGATGCCAATGGTGCGCCTCGAGCAGCGCTCGTTCGCGCGCCTGCATGCGCATCGTGTCGTCCGAACCGGCGTGATCGTGGCCGAGCACGTGCAATACGCCGTGCACGACGAGCAACGCCAGCTCGTCGTCGATCGAACCCGCGTGCTCGGGCGCATTGATCTGTGCAACCGCCGGGCAAACCACGACATCACCCAGCAACACCGGCGCGTCGTCGACGCCCCCGTTGGCGGCTTCGCCGCGAACGAGTTCTGCGTCGAGCGGGAACGACAACACATCGGTCGGCCCGGCCTCGCCCATGTGCTCTTTGTGCAACTCGGCCATGTCCGCGCTCGACACAAACGACAGCGTGAGTTCGCCGGCGGCGATGCCCTCACTCACCAACACATCGCGTGCCAACGTGGTCCATCGCGTCAAGTCAATGGCCACGTCTTGTTGCTCGTCATACGCGAAGACTGACGGGGCGCTCATCGGCGTTTGTTCGCGTCGAACGTTGACGCCCGATCGTACGCCTCGACGATGTCCTGCACGATGCGGTGGCGCACGACGTCACGACTGGTGAGGTGTACGAACGCCAGCCCTTCGATACCCTCGAGAAGATCCTCGGTGCCATCGAGGCCGCTGCGACCACCCGGCACGTCAACTTGCGTGCGATCGCCGGTGATCACCGCACGCGAGCCGAAACCAATGCGCGTGAGAAACATCTTCATCTGTTCGGGCGTGGTGTTCTGGGCCTCGTCGAGAATGATGAAGCTGTTGTTCAACGTGCGGCCGCGCATGAACGCGAGCGGTGCGACCTCGACATTGCCCTTCTCCATCAGGCGCTGCACACCCTCGGTGTCGACCATGTCGTAGAGCGCGTCGTACAACGGCCGCAGGTAGGGATCAACCTTGGCCATGAGATCCCCGGGCAAGAAGCCGAGTCGTTCGCCCGCTTCGACTGCGGGGCGCGTCAAGATGATGCGATCAACACGTTTGGCCTGAAACGCCTGCACCGCCATAGCGACCGCCAGCCACGATTTGCCGGTGCCGGCAGGACCGATGCCGAACGTGATCACGTTCTGCGCGATGGCCTCGACGTAGCGCTTCTGCCCACTCGACTTGGCCCGGATCGGCACACCGCGCGAAGTGCGCAGGATCTGTGTCGTGAGCACTTCGCTCGGGCGCTCGTTCACACGCACCATGTCGATGGCCCGCGTGACGGTACGTGACTCAAGTGGCTGACCCTGCTGCAACAGCACCACGAGTTCCTCGAACACACGGGCCGCAATTGGCGCTGAGATCCCGTCAAGGGTGATCTCGTTGCCGCGCACATGCACGGTGGTGTCGGCAAAAGCGGCTTCGACCAGCCGAAGCAGTTCATCGCGCGGTCCGAGGAGCGAAGCCATGAGGTGATTGCCCGGCACGCTGATGCGTACGGGTGCTACCGCGGCTGGGGCTGCATCGGCATCAGCGGTGGGACGGGCGCGGCTCGCGGAGTCGGTCATGTTCCCTATGAGCCTATTGACCGCGCCGACGAAGCGGCGAGAACCTGGCTGCCATGGCCACGCCTGCCACGACACCTGATCCGTACGCCGCGATCCTGCGCGGCATCGCCGACGCCCGCGTTGATGACGCCGCAGCGACGCGCGCTCGCACCCACTGGCTCACGCAGCAGGCCACGGAAGCCGCGACGCTGGTGGGTGCGTTCGTCGACCTGAGCGAACAGCGCACACCTCTACGGGTGAGGCTGCGTGATCGAACCGAAATCGCGGGCATTGTTGCGGCGGTCGGGGCGGATGTCGTCGTTCTGATCACGGCGTCCGGTCGTGCCCTCCTCGCGCTGGCCCACGTGACCACCGTAGGCACCGAGGGCGGTCACGCGTCCGCGCCGCAAGGCCGTCACGTCGGGCCGCACACGGGGTCGCGCACGATGATCGAGTTGCTGCGCGATTTGGCCGCCAACCGGGCCCACGTCCGTATCCGAACCATCGACGGCGGCAATCATGCGGGCGAGTTGCGCGCCGCCGGCGTCGACGTGCTCACGATCGGTGTGGGCTCGCGATCGGCCCACAACCTGCTCGTTCACCTCATGGCTGTGACGTCGGTCAGCATCATGGACCCAGGATGAACCAGGGCCGCGTGTGAGTGGCGCCCGGCACCGCCAAGGCAGGAGTGACTCAGTTGACCTCGGGGATGGTCTACTCGTCGCCCCGGCCGCCGTGGGGGACCGGTTCGGGATACAAGTGCTCGAGCGTGCCGGGCTCGATACGGCAGGAATCAATGAAGGAGTCGACCTCGGTCGCCTTCAGCCGGATGACCCGACCGAAGCGATACGCGGGCAACTGACCCTCATCAATGAAGCGGTAGAGCGTACGCGGTGTGATACCGAGACGCTTCGCGGCATCCGCCGTGCTCATCCATTGGACATCGTCAAACGACATGCCAACGAGCCTATAGCAGCCCCCGGGGGCCACATCGTACTGTTGAACGAGAATTATTGAAATTTACCTGTACCACCTCTACACCACGGAGAGGTAGTTTCACTCTGGCGGGTGAAAGGTCATGTTGAGGGCGAATGATTACGGAAATAGCAGGAACATCAGCTCGGGGCACGACGTCGCCCCTCGGCCGCTCATTGCAGCGACGCCACAGTTTGCCCAACGGACGTGCGGTCCTCGGTGCACTCCTTCTGCTTGTTGCCGGAATCGGTAGCTTCGCGCTCGCGCATCACCAGGGGGCCGCGACCCGTACCAGCTACGCCGTTCTCGTACATGCGGTAGCGCCAGGCGCACGTCTCGAGGCAGCCGATCTCGAACTGCGAC